>JAKSUS010000120.1 GCA_024408745.1 Candidatus Gastranaerophilales bacterium
ATAATTTGAAGGAACAACACAGCATTTGCAATACCGTGAGGAATGTTAAATGCTGCACCCAACTTGTGAGCCATAGAGTGACAAATACCTAAGAATGAGTTAGCAAATGCCATACCTGCAATTGTTGCTGCGTAGTGCATTTTTTCTCTTGCAATAGGATCGTTTGCACCCTCTTTGTATGAACGAGGTAAGTATTTGAATACTAATTTTATTGCTTCTAAAGCATTCGAATTTGTAAAGTTCGTAGCCATTACTGAAACATAAGCTTCAACTGCGTGAACAAGTGCGTCAATACCTGATGCAGCAGTTAAACCTTTTGGCATACCGTCAACAAAATTCGGGTCAATGATTGCCATATTAGGAGTTAAAGCATAATCGGCAATTGCGTATTTTACATGTGTTTTGTCATCAGTAATAATTGCAAAGGGTGTAACTTCAGAACCTGTACCAGATGTTGTCGGAATTGCAACCATCGTTGCCTTTTTACCTAATTCAGGAATTGAACAAATTCTCTTTCTGATATCCATAAATCTCATAGAAATATCAGAGAAGTTGGTTTCAGGATGTTCGTACATTAACCAGATAATTTTCGCAGCATCCATAGGTGAACCGCCACCTAATGAAATGATTACATCAGGTTCAAAAGGTCTTACTATATTTAATGCTTCATTAATTGTTGATAATGTCGGATCCGGCTTAACATCAAAGAAAATTTGATAGTCAATGCCGATTTCTTCAAGCACGTTAGTTACGTTGTAAACCGCACCTGAATTGAATAAAAATCTATCTGTAACAATGAAAGCACGTTTTTTGCCTTCTAATTCTCTTAATGCTAAATCAACCGCACCTCTTTTGAAATATACTTTCGGCGGAACCTTAAACCACAACATGTTTTCTCTCCTTTCAGCAACTGTCTTGTAATTTAATAAATGTTTTACCCCTACGTTTTCACTGACGGAATTTCCGCCCCAAGAACCGCAACCTAATGTTAATGATGGTTCTAATCTAAAGTTGTATAAATCACCAATTGCACCTTGAGATGCGGGGCAATTTACAAGCAGTCTGCCTGTAGGAAGTGTTTTAGCAAATTGGCTTATTCTTTCTCTTGTTCTCGGGTCTGTGTAAAGAACTGATGTGTGTCCCGCACCACCCAATAAAACGAGATCATGAGCCATATTAACAGCATTATCAAAATCTTCTGCTTGGTATAATGCTAAAATCGGTGAAAGTTTTTCATGCGCAAACGGATCATTTGCTTCAATTTTTTTACGTTCACCAACTAAAACTTTTGCTTTCTTATCAACCGTAAATCCTGCAAGTTCGGCAATTTTATAAGCAGGTTGACCAACAATTGCAGGATTAACTGTTCCTGCTTCTGTTAAAATTATACCTTTTAACTTCTCGATTTCTTCATTTGATAAAATGTGTGCACCTCTGTATTGAAGTTCTTCTTTAACTTGTTTATAAACATCTTTTACTGAGATAACTGATTGTTCTGATGCGCAAATCATACCGTTATCAAATGTCTTTGACATCAAAACTGATGAAACGGCCATTCTTATATCGGCAGTTTCGTCAATAACGGCCGGAGTGTTACCAGAACCGACACCTAAAGCAGGCTTGCCTGAAGAATATGCTGCTTTCACCATGCCGGGGCCGCCTGTTGCCAATATGCAGGCAATTTTTGGGTGTTGCATCAACATATTTGATAATTCGATTGACGGAACATCTATCCAACCTATAATGTCTTTTGGGGCACCTGCCTGAACTGCAGCATCTAAAACAATTTTAGCGGCTGCAATTGTTGATTTTTTCGCTCTCGGGTGAGGTGAAAAAATAATTGCATTTCTTGTTTTTAAACAAATCAAAGATTTAAAAATTGCTGTTGAGGTTGGGTTTGTTGTAGGAACGATACCTGCGATTACTCCTAAAGGTTCAGCAACGATTTTAATTCCGTTTGTTTTGTCCTGACTAATTATACCAACTGTTTTTGCAGTTTTATGTTTATTATAAATGTATTCTGAAGCAAAGTGATTTTTGATAACTTTATCTTCAACAATACCCATGCCTGTATCTTCTACCGCCATTTTTGCAAGCGGGATACGCGCTTTATCAGCTGCCGTTGCTGCAGCCTTAAATATTTTGTTAACCTTTTCTTCGGAAAAAGTAGCAAATATTTTTTGAGCTTCTACAACTCTTTTTATAAGCTCTTCTAATTTTTCAGGTGTATCAACTAATACTCCCTGATTTTCTCTTTCATCTGCCATAATTTTTTGATAACTCCTTATTATCGTGATTTTTTTCCCTATTTACATTTAATCAAATAAATAGGAAATGTCAAGAAAAAAGTTATAATTATTAAGCGTTTTTAGTATTATATAAAATAAAAAATAAAAAAGTTGACGTAAAAATATGTTTAGTGTAGATTAATAGATGTGAGAGGAAATTTTAAGCCCCCATCGTCTAGAGGCCTAGGACATCACCCTTTCACGGTGGTGACGGCGATTCGAATTCGCCTGGGGGTACCATTTTTAAAGAGCTAATTAAGGCTCTTTTTTTATAGTTCGGCAGAGTCATCACTCGCCCCATTTTTAGAAAGAGCCTCATTTTAGGCTCTTGTTTTGTTCTTTATTTTTAGTTATCCTACTAATATATTAATTCAAGGATATAAATATATGTCATCAATACCAACAGTAGAATATCACTTATCACATAATATTCAATATGGAAGGGTTCTTATTGATAGACGATCATGCACTACTACAACAGCAGAGCATAAAAAAATATGGAGTGAAGTTCAAAAAGAATTAAAGTCAAACAACGGAAAAACATTGCTAAGAAAGTTAAAACCAATAGGCGATATATATGTAGCTGCTAGTGGTGTAGATGGTATAGAAGTATCTGTTAAAGGTGATTGTTGGTCTCGTCGAATAAGAAATGCTAAAGGTAAACTTTTAACTCTTAGAGATCAAAATGGAAAGACGTTATCTGCTATTATCAAAGCTACAGAGGATATGGGGAAAAATATTACAAGTTTCTTTGAGCAATGTCATAATTTTTTAAGTATTAAAAATACTATAAGGTAAGTTCCAACCTCTTAACTTCGCTTGCTATAAATTCATAAATAGGTTGTAACTGTATTCAGCACCCGCCACATTTTAAAGATTTCTTTGGATGCCTTTTTTAGTATCAAATATTTTGTTAAACAAGTATACTCAATATACTCACTACAAAACGTATTAACGGTTAGTTTAAGTATCTGCGGCGAGTTTATATTGACCTTTTTCTTTCACTAAATTGAATTTTTCAACAATTTGTTTTACTTTTTTGCGTTCCGGATGAAGTTTTGAGCGAATTTCATTTAGAATTTTAATTCCTTTGTCTTGTTGCCCTTGAGATAATAATTCTTTAACTTTTTCTAATCCTATATCAGCGTATTGCCGGTCATAATATTTTTTTGCTTCTTCATCAATATCTTCAACCATTTTATACATTCTATCTAAGATAGCTTTCCCTTTTAGAAATTTTCCTTTTTTCAATGCTTTTTTAGCCAAGTCAGCAAATTTATTTTCAAAAGCAATTATATTTTTGCTGCTTTCTTGAATAGTATCTGTAATAGCATTAACCAAAGCGCTGTCATTATGACAATATGTTTGTAATTCTTTTATGATTTTTATACCTTTTAATATTTCGCCTTTAGAAAATTCATCTTTAGCGAGTTGTAAATCAAGTTTTCCGTAAAATAAATCGTCGAATGGTTCAACGTATTCTTGAAAATAATCACAAGTATTATTTTCGGGTTTATAAACACGACTACACATTTGATTATAATGTGTCACCCATTTTTTATGTGCTTGTCTTTCTATTGATTCTATTGGCTTTACAATATTTATTTGTGGTATCATATATTTATTTTCCTCATGATTAATGTACATGTATTAAATACGAAGAAAATATTATTTGTTAATTTTAGCAAAGATTAAATTTTTGCCTGTCGTTGATATAGTACTGTATTGTTAATTTTTTTTAATAAATTATTGCCAAAACCCTATAAAATGTGTACAATAACTCATGTGTTAAATGGTCGTATATAAAAATATACACAAGAAGGAGATTATTATGAACAGAGAAGAACTTATCGCAGAAATTGCAAAATCAGCAAAAGTTACAAAAAAAGCTGCAGGCGATGTTTTAACAGCAACTATTGATGCTATCCAAACAGCAGTTAAAAAAGGTAACAAAGTTACTTTAG
>JAKSUS010000121.1 GCA_024408745.1 Candidatus Gastranaerophilales bacterium
GATCCTGATTGGCAAAACGGCGATTATTACGATAAAGAAAACAAACCCGACAGAGGCTTATCAATCGCAAGAATGGTCGGACACATCACATACCTTTGCGAAGAGGCTATGCATAAAAAATTCGGTCGCAGGCTTCAAAACAAAACTAAATTTGATTTTAATATGGATATTGATTTTCAGGTCGAAAGCTATCTTCAGCATCAGGGTGAAATCTTCGTTGACAGATTTGATGCAAACAGTTATTTATATATAACAAAGGCTGTTGATTATTTTGATTTTGGACAAAAATACGGCAGTTTGGAAGAAGCCTTTAAACATACAAATGCAAAATTTCTGATTATGTCATTTACATCAGATTGGCTATTCCCGACTTCACAATCAAAGGAAATGGTAAATGCTCTGATAAAAGCAGGTAAAGATGTATCTTTCTGCGAAATTGAATCACCATGCGGGCATGATGCATTTTTGCTTGAATTTGAAACGCAAACAAACATTGTTAAAAGTTTTTTAAAGGACGTTGATAATGAATAATCACTACTTAACTTCTAAAGGTTTACATTTGAATTATTCTTTAATTACCGAAATGATTGAAGGCAATTCTCATATTTTGGATTTAGGTTGCGGTAGCGGTGAACTTCTTCAAATGCTAAAAGAGCAAAAGAATGTAAAAAGTTTAGGCGTTGATATTAATCAAGATAATGTTATCAGTTGTTTAAAAAAAGGTTTATCTGTAATTCAAGGTAATATTGATAGCGGTTTAAAAGAATTTAACAATAAATCCTATGACTATGTAATTTTAAATAAAACTTTGCAATCCACTCATAATCCGGAATATGTAATGCAAGAAATGCTGAGAGTCGGTAAAAAATGTGTTGTAAGTTTTCCTAATTTCGCATATTGGAGAGTAAGATGTCATCTCTTTTTCAAAGGTCAAATGCCAAAATCAAGAATTTTACCGTTTGAATGGTATGATACACCAAATATTCACCTTCTAACGATTAGTGATTTTTTTGAATTTGCTAAAAAACGCAATATAAAAATTTTAAAATCAATATACACTTCAAAAGCACAGGTTAAAAAATTCCCTTTAACAAGATTTTTGCCTAATTTGTTAGCAGAAGAAGTTATTTTTGTAATATCTGATTAAAACAATATTTTTAGTTTGTATATTATTCCCATTTTCTTGATGTATGTAAAACTCTCAAGATATAAACAATGTTATTTCTTACCTGATATGGCACTATATAAGGATATTTGGTAATCACAAGTTCTCTTGTTCTTAAAACTCTTCCCGCACGACCTATATTTGGTGTAATTAAAAGTTTTTCAATACTTGACAAAATATGCACAACAACTTCTTTTGCGGCTTTTATATTATCATCATAAATATATTTTTTTATACAATCTAAATCTTCTTCCGCACTTTTGGTAAATAAAATTTTTTCCGGCACTATTCAATTTCCCACTTTTTCTTTATTTTATCATAATCAACTGTATTGTTGTTATCAATGTCATTTAAACCTGTTTGTATTGCAGAAATTTGCCACGCTTCCATATCAAGATATTTTTTTATAGCATCATTAGCTAAAAATGCCTTTGTTCTGCCTGTTGCTTGGGCAAGTTGTTCAAGTCTTGATTTAGTATCTTTTGATAATCTTAATGAAAATTGTTCCGAAGCCATAAAAACCTCATATTTGTATTACATGTAATTACATTATAACACAATGTGTTACAATATTCAATGAAACGTTCTCATAATTAATATTATATGAACAATAGAGTATGTAAATTTTTGTAAATTTAATCATAAAAATCCTAAAGTTTTTCAAAAATTTGCCGATATATGTGTGTGTGAAATAGAAATAGCATGAGAAAAATAAAGGAGTAATAATGATAAGTATAGTATGGTTTTCTGACGAATAATGAAATTCGTGCAACAGACTTTGTATTAAGTCGGTTGCAATTTTTAGTGTGAATTTTTAATGTATAAGAATGATAAGGAGAAAAAATTATGACAATGATAAATCCAAAAATTTTAGAACAAAAACTGATGGCTATAACCAATAAAAGAAAGGAATTAGCAGAAAACGCAGCAAAATTAGCTGAAGAATATATGAATAATCTTAAAAATAGAAATGATATTACAAAAGCTTTTGAAAAAGATGACGATGCGATTCTTGCTGATATGGAAAAATTTAATACTGAGTATCAAGCAGCCATGGAAAAAATTAAACCTGTTGATAAGAAACTTGAAATAGAACAAAAGGCAATTGAAACACGAGCTATTCCCAAAGAACCTGAAGCAAGCAACGCCAATTTTCCTTATGGGCCATTGCCGAGGAATATTGATAGATCCTTTAAAAAATTTGAATAAACCAAAATTCAGCTTTTACTAACAAGAGAGGCAATGTGCCTCTCTTGTTTTTTAATTTTAACACATATTATAATCTGATTAAACTATTTTATCCTAACAGGTTCGTTTATATAAACGTTCAGGACTTCGCCCATTTGAACTTTGGTTTCTTTTCCCATAATTCTCGGACCGTTTTGCATAAGTTGCATTGCTCCCATGTGTCCGTAAGTTGTGGCTCTGTGAAGAACGCTTTTGTGACCGGCTCTTCTTGCAAAACCACCGCCGAAAACTTTGTCGTTTTTAGATGCGTAAATACAACCTTTTACATCAAATTTTCTTCCGTCCGGGAAAAGTATTCCTATAATATCAATTGAAAAATAACCGTCCCGACCACGTTGTGCTTTTTCTAAATTTCTTACAACTCCGATAAACATTGCATATTTAGGAATTAAAACTTTATTATCGATTGAGTAATCGGAATTAACCATTAATTTTATTACATCACCGTTATTGTTAAATTCACTTGAAACATCCTGTCCTAACATTGCTCTGAAAAAACTTCCGGCAGGAATTATTAACGGCATTTCCGTTTCTTCATCTCTGTAATTTTCGTCAAATTCATCATAATGACCGTATAAAGCAAACGCAGGCTTTATAGAACAACACAAAATCAATATCGAAATTAACAAAAATATTTTTTTCATAAATTATTTTATTTCCTCAATATATTTTATCGCATAAGTTGCAGCAATTGCACCGTCTGATGCTGCTGTAATAACTTGTCTTAACGGAGTGTTTCTTAAATCACCTGCTGCATAAACACCTTTTATTGAAGTTTCCATTTTTTCATTTGTGATAATGAAACCGTTTTTGTCTTTTTCAATTTCATCAGTATAAAGTTCGGCATTTGCTGCAAAACCTATATAAGGAAATACTCCGTTTGTCTTGATTTCGCTGACTTTATCTGTTTTAACGTCTTTAATAATTATGCTCGTAACCATATTATCACCGACAATTTCAAGAGGAACAGAATTATAAACAAATTCAATTTGAGGATTTTTAAATGCTCTTTGCTGAATAATTTTATCGGCTCTTAACTCATCTCTGCGGTGAATAATATAAACTTTTGAAGCAAATTTTGTTAAATAAAGGGCTTCTTCAATTGCGGAATTCCCGCCGCCAACTACGCAAATAACTTTGTTTTTGAAAAATGCTCCGTCACAAACAGCACAGTAACTAACTCCTCGTCCTGCGAATTCTTTTTCTCCCGGGATGCCTAATTTTCTTGCCTTTGCACCTGTGCAAAGAATTATTGCTTTTGATTTAAAAATTTTACTTTCCGTTTCGATAATTTTATCATCGCCTTTAAGTTTTACACTTAAAACTTCTTCCATGGGGAATTTTTTAACATTGAATTTATCGGCATGTTCTTCAAATTTTTCCATAAGTTCATAACCGCCACTCATTGCGTATGACGGATAATTTTCAATCTCTAAATAGTTTGTCGGTTGTCCGCCTAACATGCTTATATCAACAATAGCAGTACTTAATTCGCCTCTTGCACCGTAAATTCCCGCACTCAAACCTGCAGGTCCTCCGCCTAAAATCAACAAATCAAAATTAAATTCTTCTTTAACTTTTTCCATAATATTCCCCACCTGTGTTATTATATTCTTAATAATGATATTTTACTATAAATCCAAAGGATTATGAATTTGCTTAACAACTTTAAACATTTCATTATTATATTAATAACGGCAATTGCTTTATTTGCAGGGTTTTATGCTTTTGCCGAAT
>JAKSUS010000122.1 GCA_024408745.1 Candidatus Gastranaerophilales bacterium
GATTGATGCTTTAAAAAGTATTAGACCGCAAGAGCAAGAATTTTCTTCAAATATTGTTAATGCAACGAAAGAACTTATTTTAGCATATATTGATAATGATTTGTCAGATGAAGGTAAAAGATTTTTCTTAAAAAATATTATACAAAATCAGGAAGTTCGTAAAAATTATAAATTATTTTATTCTTTAAATTGCGAGTTCGTGTCTGTCGCAAATAGCTCGAGTATTCAAAAAATAGATCCGGAAGAAGAAGAAAATAAAATCCGCATACAATCACGTTCCGATTATTTAATTGATAAAGCTATTTCTAAATATGAAGACGAAAATCCTCAAGCGGAAGAAAATATTGTGAATGAAGAACTCGAAAATGATTTAATTGCTAATTTTAATGAAGAAGATAATATTAGTAACAATATCGTAAGTAAGGAAAATATTTTAGAATTTTCCCTTGATGAGCTAACGGCTGAACAAGAACCTGAAATCACAGAAGAAGAATATATTGAACCTGAAGCAGAGCAATTTGAACAAATTCAAGACATAGAAGAAGATAATGTTGCAATTTCAGAAGAAGAACAGATAGACGAAGTTATTGATGAACATGATACAGTTGAAAATGATACTTTCGAATTTGATTCATTAGAAGCTGATAATCAGGAATTTTCTCTGGATGGCGATGAAGAAGTTTTTGATTTGGCTCAAGACGAATCGGATGATAGTTTATCTCTAAACACTCATGAAGAAGAAACAACAGAAGTTTCTGAAACTGCTGAGATGGTTGATAATAATATTGAAGCAGACAATTCAATTGATGAAGATAATAATTTATCGAACAATGATATTGAACTTGAAGCTGAAGCAATGGAAATCCTTAATAGTTCAACTGAAGATGATTTATCGGATATTGCTGTTGATGATGATGAATTGACTCGAATATTAAGTTCTGATGATAATAATTTACAAATCGAGTATGAGAGTACTAATGTAAATGATGTTACGCAAAATATTCAGGAAAGTACATCGGAAATTACTGAAGTCAATTCACCTGAACTTGAAGAAGTTAATGTAGCTGAAAGTGCAAGTGAAGAAGATGATTTATTTGAGTTTTTATCAGAAATAGCAGAACAAGGTGAGAATAATGCACAAGTGGCACAAGAGCCTGTTGCGTCTGAGTTTAATCAGTCTGAAGAGCAAAATATTTCACCTGATGCCTATAATCAGGCAGTTGAGACTACTTTTGATGCAAATAATAATATTTCTCAAAATGCAAATGATAATGTAGAACTTGAAACAAATATTAATGTTCAACAATATGCAAACCAAGCAAAAACTAAAAAATCATCTTCAAATAAATTGGTTTTTGCTATGTTAGCAGTAGTTATAGTAGGATTAGGTTTATATACGAATAAAGATAATATAATTTCTAAAATACACGGAGGAAATGCTGCCGAGGATATTCAGGGACTTGCAGTAGATAATAATGAGGCTTTGCCTCCGCCGGTATCGGATAATAGTGATATTGCCAAAATAGAAACTAATGATACCGCTACAAATGAAGCAGCAGCACCTGCACCAACAGCAGTTGCGGATAACAAAACAGGTGATAATGCAATTCCGTCAGCACAAGATGCGCCGACATTACCTAATTTACCGTCAACAACAGTAGAGCCTCCTAAAGCAAAACATATGAATGATGCTATTGCAACGGCTTTGACAAAAGATTTTAACGGAGTGAGAATTTCAAAAGTATCCTGGGAAGCATCTGAAACTCTTGTTAATAATCCGGATGTTAAACGCTATTTAACTATTGCAGGTAAATCAATTAAAAACACTTTATCACAGGATTTAATGGCGGCAACAGAACCAAGCTTTAAAGATAATGTTGTTGTAGGTATTACTTACAGAAAAGACGGTTCTGTCTCTAAAATTAATATAGACGGTTCAAGCGGTTCAGCCCAAATTGATGATATTGTTAAAAAATCCGTTGACAACACGTTGAAATATGTGAAGATGCCTGCCTTAAATCTTTCAACACCAGAATATACAACCAAATTAATTATAAGGTTATAGTAAATGTATTTTGATGAAAATAATAACATTGTTATAGAAGAAGATGATGAATGTATAACTTGTGCAAATCTGAATAAAGGGGTTGCCTGTCCTTTAATTCAGGCACTTGCACAGGGTGTCGTTTTTATGGAAGACAGTTTAACCGTTTCAAATTGTGGTTTTTATGAAAAATTTGAAAGACATTTAAGACTCGTAATCCCGTTAGATAAATAATTCTACTCTTGCAGATTTTTCATTAATTTTCTTACGAGTAATATTGTTCTTAATTTTTTGAACGGCATTAAAGCAATTATTACATTAGAAGTTATTTCAGCCATAAATGAATTCTTTTGTTTTAATAATTTTTTTGCAAGTTTAGAGATATTTCTTGCTTTAAATTGCAATTCTCTTAATTGGGTATATAAATTTTTTTCTATGACATCAATTTTTAATTTATTTAATCTGACAGATTTTATAGAATTGCACAGTAAAATAATAAGGAATGCGCTAATTCCTAACAATAAAACGTATGCACAAAGAAGTAGAAAAATTTCCATTTACAATATATCCAAAAAGTAATTTTCTTATATAATTATTGTATATAGCCTTTTGGAAAAAATCAACATGAATAAAAATATATTAGCGGTAAATATAGGTAAGAGCGTAGCTTGGGGATTAAAACTTTTAAGAGCAGGTTCAGGAACCAGCATGCCGGGTATAATTGCGAAGAAATTTGCTCCCAAAATTTTAACTGATTTAATTAACCAGACAAAAAAAGAAATAATTACGGTAACAGGTACAAACGGTAAAACAACAACTGCAAACTTTATTTCCACAATATTAAATTCCGCAGGTAGAAAAGTTGCAAATAATGCAAAAGGCGCAAATATGTTAACAGGCATAACTACTGCCATGATTGAAAAAGCTGATTTTATGGCAAACTTAAATGCCGATAACAGCGTTTTGGAATCTGATGAAGCATATTTGCAAGTTTTTGCTGATTATTTTTGCGCAGATTATTTATTAATTACAAATTTATTTTGCGATCAGGCAGACAGGTACGGTGATGTTAATGTAACTGCTGATTTAATTAAAAAAGCAATCGATAAATTCAAAACTCAAGCAAAACAACTTGATAAAACCTTTAAAATAGTTTTGAATGCGGATGATCCGGGTATTCAAAAATTAGCAGATGAAAATACTGCATTTTTCGGTTTTGAAGATATTACTTTTGCATTTGACCATGAAAAAGCACCTTGCGAGAATGCTAAATGTAAATGCGGAAAAGATTTCCGGTATTTAAAACATTATTACGGACAAATTGGTCATTATTATTGTGATTGCGGAATTAAACGTCCCGAAACTTATTTAAAAGCAACAGCAGAAATTTTTATTGATTATTCCGTTTTGCACATTGTTAATACTGATAATAATGAAGAATTTTCAGTAACGGTAAATGTTCCCGGAGTTTATAACGCTTATAATGCACTTGGAGCAATAACCATTGCAACAAAATTGGGAATAAAAAGCAGTGATATAATTTCAGCATTTCAAAATTACAAAACGGTTTTTGGAAGAGCGGAAAATAGAGTTTTAAAAGGTAAAAATACAATTACACAACTTATAAAAAACCCTGTCGGAGCAAATGAGGTTCTTCAGACTGTTTGTAATGATAAAAATGCAAGAATTTTCATCATTATTAATGATAATTTTGGTGACGGTCGTGATGTTTCATGGCTTTGGGATACCAATTTTGAAATTTTAAAAAATAATAACAGAGAGATTATTGTATCCGGTTTAAGATATTATGATATGGCTTTAAGACTAAAATATGCGGGTATTGAGCAAAAAAATATTATACTTGAGCCTGATTTGAAGAAAGCTTTGAATAAAGCACTTGATTTAACCAAGGATGATGAAAAGTTGTATATTTTGCCTTGTTATACAGCACTTTTAACGCTTCAGAAATTAATCAAAAAGTCGTAAAATATTTTTCTTATAAATAGCAAATAAAAATTATTAGCAGTTTTATATAAGCAATTATGAGAAT
>JAKSUS010000123.1 GCA_024408745.1 Candidatus Gastranaerophilales bacterium
AGTATAAAGAAGCTTTTTCTTCTTATCCTAAAGTTAATACTCTATATGCAAGTAAAGCGCTTATGACAAAAGCAATTGCAAAAATCTTAGACGAAGAAGGCTTTGGCTTTGATGTTGTATCAGGTGGTGAATTATATACAGTTTTGCAAGCGGGAGTTAATCCTTTTAAACTCCTGTTTAACGGTAGCAACAAATCTTTTGAAGAATTAACAATGGTTGTTGATAATAATATCGGCAGAATTTCGGTTGACAACTTTTTAGAACTTGCACTTTTAGACAATATTTTAAAATCTAAAAATAAAACTCAGGATATTTTATTGAGAATTACTCCGGGCATCGAATGTCATACTCATGAATATATCCAAACAGGGCATTTAGACAGTAAATTCGGATTTGATTTAACTCAAATTGATGAAGCAATTGAATTAATTCAAGATGAATACACTTCTTTAAATTTAAAAGGTTTACATGCTCATATCGGTTCGCAAATTTTTGAAACACAAGTCTATTTTGATGAAATTATGGTACTTTGTGAACAATTCAGAAGAATTAAAGATAAATATAATATTAATTTAACGGAAATGAACATAGGCGGTGGTTTAGGTGTTACTTATACAAGTGAAGATACTCCGCCGTCAACTTATAAAATTGCAGAAATCATCATTTCAGCACTAAAAGAAGGAATTAAAAAATTTAATTTAGAAGAACCTACAATTTATATTGAACCAGGAAGAAGTATAGTTTCAACCGCAGGTTGCACATTATACACAATCGGTTCATCAAAACATGTACCAAACGGTAAAAAATACGTTGCAGTTGACGGCGGAATGGCTGATAATCCAAGACCGTCAATGTATCAGGCACTTTATACCGCTAAAATTGCTAATAATGTAAACAATGATGAAGAAGAAATTGTTACAATTGCAGGAAGATTTTGTGAATCAGGTGATATTTTAATAAAAGACATTAAACTTCCAAAAACCCAAGAAGGTGATATATTGTGCATGTTTAACACAGGCGCATATTGTTATTCAATGTCAAGTAATTATAACAGAGTATTAAAGCCTGCTATGGTATTGGTAAATAATAAAAAATCTGATATTATTATCAATAGAGAAACTTATGATGATTTAATCAGTCATGATGTTATTCCTGAAAGAATAAGCTAAAAAGGAGCGTTCCGTTTGAATTTTTGGTATCACTTATTAAATTTACAATTCAAAGCAATAATCAGTAATTTTGACTGGTTAAGTCTTGTTGAATTGATTATTGTAGGTTTAATTGTATTTGCAGTTTATTTAAGATTTATCAAGCGTTCCGCTTCAAGAAAATTATTTAACGGTATTTTAAGTATATTTTTTATTTACATATTTTCAAGATTACTAACAACTTTGCATTTGTTTATTTTAGGAAGATTTTTAGAAGGTATCAGTTTAATACTTTTATTCTCTTTGGTTGTAATTTTCCAACCTGAATTAAGAAGATTTTTAGGATATTTAGGGCAACCCGGGTTTATTCACAAAACTTTTTTTGCGCCACAAAAAGAAGAAGAAACGAACGTTGATTTTATAAAAGAACTTACCGATGCAATAAAATATTTAAGCAAATCTAAAATAGGTGCTTTGATGGTTATTCAAGAAACTGAAGATATGAATGCATATAGTGAAATCGGTACAAAATTATTATCAGTTGTTTCAAGCGAATTAATTTTAACTATATTTCACCCTAATACTGCACTTCATGACGGAGCAATGATATTAACTCCAAAAAAGATTCTTGCAGCAGGCGTTTTATTGCCTTTAACAGACGATCCTGAATTAAGTTGGCAGTATGGAACTCGCCACAGAGCAGCTATCGGTATAACGGAAGTTTGTGATGCTACATGTATTGTTGTATCGGAAGAAACAGGTTTCGTTTCTATTGCAAAAGGCGGACAATTAAAGAAAATAGAAACATTTGATATGTTAAATACCGAATTACAAAATCTTATTGTTCCTGAAGAAGGTTCAAAGAAAAAGAAGAAAAAGAGAATATTCAAATTCAAATAACAGTTGGTGTAAAAGTTGAAAAAATTAGTTTTAATTCTTGATTCTCTAAATAAAATGTACCCTGCTGATAATAAAATTCACGGTGGAGCAAATAAAGTCGGAAGATATTTAATTGATTATTTTTCGTCTTTAAATGATATTCAGGTTGATATTATTTGCGGTATTTCAGACATTGAAAAACCTCAAAATATTAATGAAATAATATCTTTAGGGTTTGATCCTTTTGCAGATATGCAAAAATTTTTATTAAAAGCCAAAGAGATTACGGAAGAAAAAAACTATGATGTAATTTTAACAAGCGATTTGTTTCCTGATTTTGGTAATATTATTGTTCATTCCCATACTGTAATGTATAAAAATAAAAACTGTAAAAACATAATAGAAAGATTAATTCAAACATTTTTGAGAAGAAAAAAAGTTAAAAACTTTAAAAAAAATTTTAAAGATAAAAACAGAAAAATTTTTACGGTTTCAAAACGATTAAAAAAAGATTATGTTGAAAATTTAGGGTTTGATGAAAAAAATGTAATCTGTGTTTATCCCGGAGTTGAACAAAGAGAAAAAGCAGAAATTCAATTACATAAACCTTTTACTTTTGGTATTGCGGCAGGAAATGCAATAAACAAAGGCGGATATCTGTTTTTGCTTGCTGCTTTTTTATTAAAATTAACAAAAAAAGATTTCACCGCCAAAATGATTGTTTCAAAATCGAAAAAAGGCAGCGCAATTGGCGGATTTCTGAAATTTTTAAAATTAGAAGATAAAGTCGAAATTTTACCTGAACAATCGGACATGGAAGATTTTTATAATGAGATTGATTGTCTTGTGGTGCCGTCTATTAATGAGGCATTTGGCTTAGTAACAACCGAAGCTGCAAGTTATGCAAAACCGACATTAATAAGTAATACGGCAGGTTCAGCTGAAATCATTACCGACTTTGAAAACGGGTTCATTTTTGAAAGGAAAGCCTGCTTAATTAAATCAATGCTTAATTTATACAACAAAATGGTCAAGATATTAAATTTAGAAGAAAATAAATATTTAGAGATTTCAAATAACGCATTTCTTTTATCAAAAAAATTCCTTTGGAATGAGTATGCAAGGCAAATTGCAGAAGCCTTAGAGCCATAAATCTTATTAAAAATTTGACCTTTTTTAAAATAATTGTTAAAATTTTTTAACAAAGTAGCAAATTTTTAAAATTTGACGTTTTAATATGAGAGTGAAATTAAAAAAATGCATGTAATCCTAATAGGAGAGAAAATAAATGACTGATTTTAACAACATAAATTCTGAGAAGATTAATCAAGTGCCAAATTTAAATTTTGACGGTGGCATGCAAGGTGGCAATTTACCGATTAATAATGCATCACATAAAGAAGTAAAAAATTTAGACAATGCTCATTCTGCACTTGTTGGTCGTTCAATGATTCACAAAATGGAAAAATTACCGCAGGTAAGCCCTGAAGTAGCACAAAGCATTAAAGATTCTTTAGCTTCTTTTAAAGGTAATGAAAAAGCCGTAACTGCTTCAGATGCGATTTTCAATGCAGCAGTAGCAAAAGGCGCTTCTTACAAAGAAGCCGCTGAATTGCAGCAAGCAGCAGTTGAATATTTGAAATAAGTTTAATTTCATAAGTAGAACTTTCCAAAATGTAATTTTTGACTTTTTATCGGCAGATGTGCTTTGAAAAAATCTGATATATTTATGTTATCGTAAGTTTCATCATCATTATCGGAATATAAAATATCTATGTATGATGAAATATTTTCGTTATCTTTTTTTTCAAAAATATCTTTCGGAACTTTTTTAATTTGTCTGTCTGTTTTTACAGGATACGTCATAAAACTGTTTTTCATAAATATAGCATTAATCTCATCCATAGAATACTCCTTAATTTTGCCCCAATACTTTTTTTAATAAGAAAAATGCAAAAGTCAACCATGCTCGGGTATACTACCCCTCGCCCTTTGGGAGAGGACTGAGGTGAGGACACTCCGTGCGAGCATGCCATGCTCCAGGCCCGGGCATGC
>JAKSUS010000124.1 GCA_024408745.1 Candidatus Gastranaerophilales bacterium
TTGCATTAGCTATGTAAACATCTTTTTTTTCTGCCATATTATATTTCCCTAATAAATTACTCTCTTATAAAAATTATAAAGTATTTTAATGTTTTAGTAAATAAGTTGTTAATGTTTTATTTTTAATTTAACGTTCTTTTTTCTTCTGATTTTATATAATTACAAAGTTCTTCGAGTCTTTTATCTTCCATCATTGTTATAATTTCATCGGCTGTTTTTGCTTTACCCAAACCGAATGCAATTTCCGCATACAAAACACAATCATTACAAAAATGCTTATCACCATACAAAACAGAACCTGCAGTTGGTGCAATTTTTGCACAACAATCGCATTGAAATTCTTCAAATTCGCTGTCAGGATTATCTTCAATGTCATCTTGTTTCATTATTTCAACAGTTTCCTGCATCTGTTTTATAAATTCTAATTCTTCTTCTTTGTTCATTTTTTTATCCTTGCACAAATTACTCTGTCTATATTGTCTAAATCTTTTATAATTTCTATGTTATCAAAATTATACTTTATAAATAAATTTTTTACTAATTCTGATTGTTTTATTCCTAATTCAAAACATAAATAACCGTTATCATTTAAAAATTCAGAAGAACTTTTTATTATTTTTTCATAGAATTCTATTCCCATTTTATCGTTTGTATAAAGTGCTAAATCGGGTTCAAACCTGACTTCTTTTTGAATATTTGTTTTTTCTTGTGGTGGAATATATGGCGGATTAGAAACAATAATATCAAATTTTTCGGTTATATTTTGAAATAAATCAGAATGAATAAAATGAATATTTGTTTTTAATTCAATAGCATTTTTTTTAGCAACATTAATTGCTTTTTCTGAAACATCACAAGAGGAAATTTTGGCATTTGATATGTGCTTTTTTAGCATAATCGGAATACATCCTGAGCCTGTTCCTATATCTAAAATTTTAGGATTATTAAAATTTTTAGCAAATTCCATAACTTTTCTTACTAAAATTTCTGTTTCAGGTCGTGGAATTAAAACATTTTCATCAACAAAAAACTTTTCACCCATAAATTCTGCAGTATTTAAAATATATTGCAAAGGTTTACCTGTTTCTCTTTCGGCAAAGACTTTGTTTAATTTGTTTATATCAACATTATCATAATCCGTATCAATATAAGGATTATTGATATTAAACATATATTTCAAAATAAAATTTGTTTCTGCAGTCAAATCTTCATTTTGAATATTTATTTGTTTTAAATTATCTAAAATATACTTTCTTATGTCCATAAAATAATTTTACACCAAAAAAGAGTGCCAAAACTGACACTCTTTTTAATAATAGAATAATTTAATTATTCAGCTATGATAGCACCAACAGGGCAAGCATCAACTGCTTCTTTAACAGCATCAGCGTTAGCATCAACGTTAGCTTCATTAACTACTGCTTTATCAGCGATTGAGAATACATCTCCACAAATTGATTCACATGCACCACAACAAATGCAATCATCTGAAATAGTAACTTTCATTATTATTTTCTCCTATATAAATTTAACAATTATATTATATAGAATAAAAAAATATTAGCAAATTGTTTTTTATTTTCTTTACAATCTTCCATATGTACTAAAAATATGCTAATCTATGTTAGTTAGGCTTTAGGAAAAGAGAGAAGTATGAAAGATTATAACGGCAAAACTCCAAGTTGTGAGTTAGAAAAAGAACTTTTTGAACAGGTTGAAAATAATACTCCTGATTATATTAAAGAAAATTCATTATTTGATATTAACAATAATGACGAATTTATTTTTACACTAAAAAAAGAACATTTATATCCTTATGATGTAAATAATAACCCTGAGGGACTCAATTTAAAAGATTGGTTTGCTAATTACGAAAAAGAAGCAAGAGTTTCAACCGCAGGTATCAGAGGACCTCAAAATATTTTATATCCGCATGATACAAGATTTCCGATTAATACAGTTGGAATTATGCTTGCAACTTTAGCAAAAGCATTGGTGTTAAAAGAAAAATATGCAAATGTTGAAGTAAAGAAAATTTTAGGAAGAGAAGTACGTTATAATTCCGAAGATTTTATGGAAATTATTGCAAGAATACAGGCAGCACAAGGAATAAAAACCTTAGCACCTAAATATTTCAGAACTATTCCTATTTGGTTAGCATCATTTTTAGCTTTTAAATTAGACCTTGCAGGCGGTGAATTCATTACGTCAAGTCATGGTATAAGTGTTAAAAATGCAACAAAAGACTTAAACAATCAAGGTAGTCAATATTTACCCGAAGAATCTATGGAATTTGTTGAGAAAATAAGAAAGATTTTTGAAGTCGTCGAGAACGAAGGAAGTTATGATATTAGATTTTCTAATGCAGAAAACTCTTTAATTGATACTGATGAAATGGAAAAAATCAATGACGGTGTTGATTTATACACCGAGTATTTAAAAGATGGCGTTGCTAATAAAGGTAATATTGACGGCATTAAAAATATTAATAATAAAATTTATATTGAAAGTGTCGGCGGAAGTGCATACAGGACTTTGAGCAGAATTTTAAAGAATTTAGATATTGAAAATTCGTTTAATTGGCTTCATACTGAAGAAGATCCGTTCTTTCATTCAATTGGAAAATCAAAATTTGATCCGAAAGGTAACAGAACTTTTTACGATTACTCCGTTGATGCGGCTGTTATGATTAAAAATCAAGACGGAACAGTTAACATGCCTGTAATTGATACTTTAAATTACGATAAAACCTTAAAAGAAGCGCCTGTCGGAACTGTAATTTTAATTACTGACCCTGATCATGACAGATTAACAATAACTCAAATTGAAACAACAGAAAACAAAGAAAAACTTTCTGCAACGGGTATTGATTTTGTTCCATTGAATGATGACAGAATTTTATGCGTTTATACCGCAAATCAGGCATTTTTAATGATTATGGACTTTTGGGCAAAAGGTTTAAAAGCAAGCGGTGTCTGGAATAATCACCCGAGATTTATTATTAAAACAACGGCTTCAGCATTATCTTGGGATGAATGGGCAAAAAATAATGACGTAAAAACAGTTAATGTTCCCGTTGGTTTTAAAGAAATTGCAAATATTTTAAAGAAAGCCGAAAAACAAATTTCTGAAAATAAAGAAGTCGTTATTAATGATGTTTTTGGAAATGATATTGTTTTAGGTAAAGAACCAAGATTGATTTTTGCAGGTGAAGAATCAGGCGGAATGATTATCGGTGCCGAAAACTTAATTCAAAGCTATAAAGGAAGAAATGCTTTAGCAATGAGAGAAAAGAGTGCTACAGAGGCTATTTTGGTTGCATCTGCACTTGTTGCAAGTATCGAAAAAGAAAACAAACTTTTATCGGATTACTTAAAAGAAGTATTTATAACTAACAAAATAAACGGTAAATTTGATGTAAGAAAAGATATAAGTTATTATAACGAAAGCGAAAGTGATATTGAAAAACTTAAACTTGCTAAAAAAGAAGGCGAAGGTTTAAGAACCAAAAACGATTTATTCTATTTAACTTTGGCACTTGCAAAACGTGATAATTTGATAACTTTAGACAATATAAAAGAAATATTTAAGGATGCTTTTGCAACTCTTGATTTTGATGATTTAACAGATGTAAAATTTGTCGGTGATGGCACTTATTTAGAATTTAAAGATAAATATGTTGAAATTCGTCCGTCAGGTACTGATGCAAAAACAAAAGCTTATAGCGCAGGTCTAAATAAAAATAAAATATTGGAATTTGCAACAACTTTAGGAACTTATGAGGGTGATTTAACAGAAGTTTATAAAAAATATATTAAAGAAGATTATTATCAAAATGCAAAAAAACATGCTTCCGAAATATATGATAATTGGGCAAGGGGGTAAAATATGGAAGAAACAATATCAAATATTAAAAAAACTCCGCTTTATGAAAGACATATCGCATTAGGTGCAAAAATGCATGAATTTGCCGGTTGGGATATGCCTATTCAATATAAAAGCATAATTGATGAACATAAATGCGT
>JAKSUS010000125.1 GCA_024408745.1 Candidatus Gastranaerophilales bacterium
TTAAGTCTTCTTCCATTCTCTGAAAACCCAATTTTAACATTGAAAATTCTAACTCCGTGCAAGGATATTGTCCGTCCTCGCAACAATGAGAACAACCTTCTTTACAAAAAATATAAGGTTCCTGTGCTTTGAAAAATTTTTCTAATTTAGTATTGATTTCATCTAAATAAAGACAATAATCGTTAAGTTGATTTTCTTTCATGATAATTCCTTTTATAAGATTATTTTACTTGATTATTGGCATATAGACCAGTAATTAATGAAATTTTACATAACAAAAAAGCAACGATTAATTAAAACCGTTGCTTTTTATTTTCGACTGTCAACCAATCTTTTATTAATCTTTTTTAGGAATTCTCATTCCGTAGAATGATCTCCATACAAAGATTAGAGCAATTATTAATAACACAACACCTGCATAAGGTGCAATCGCTCTGAAGCTTTCGGATATTGCAATTTCCATAGCCAATAAACCGAATAAAGTTGTGAACTTAATAATCGGGTTCATTGCTACAGAAGAAGTATCTTTGAACGGGTCACCAACCGTATCACCAACAACTGTTGCATCATGAAGCGGTGTACCTTTTTCGCAAAGGTCAACTTCAACAATTTTCTTGGCGTTATCCCAACAACCGCCTGCATTTGCCATAAATACAGCCTGGAATAAACCAAATACCGCAATTGCAATTAAATAGCTGATGAAGAAGGAAACTGCATCACTTGTACTCATATTAGGTGCTGATAAACAAGCAAATGCCAATGCAAATGAGAACAATGCAATGAAGATGTTTATCATACCTTTTTGTGCGTATTGAGTACAAATTTTAACAACTTCTTTTGAGTTATCAGTTGATGCTTTTGCGTTTTCTACATCAAGTTTGATATTCTTTTTGATATATTCAACTGCTCTGTATGCACCTGTTGTAACAGCCTGCATTGAAGCACCTGAGAACCAGTAAATAACCGCACCGCCTGCAATAAATCCTAAAAGTGTGTATGGGTTTAATAAGTTTAAGATTTGCTCAGGTTGAATATTTAATACATCTTTAATAACAAGAATTAAAGAGAAAATCATTGTTGTTGCACCAACTACTGCAGTACCAATTAAAACCGGCTTTGAAGTAGCTTTGAATGTGTTACCTGCACCGTCATTTTCTTCCAAATATTGTTTTGCAACTTCAAAATTCGGTTCAAAACCATAGTCATTTTTGATTTGAGCTGCAACATCAGGAATATTTTCAATCATTGATAATTCATAAACTGATTGAGCATTATCGGTAACAGGTCCGTAACTGTCAACTGCAATTGTAACAGGTCCCATTCCCAAGAAACCGAATGCAACCAAACCAAAAGCAAATACAGAAGGATAAATCATCATGCTTTCGGGAATAAATGTACTTGCAAAGTAAGCAAGTCCCATCAATAATACGATAACCATACCAATCCAGAAACCTGAGAAGTTTCCTGATACTATACCTGAAAGAATTGTAAGTGATGCACCGCCTTCTCTTGAAGCTGTACAAACTTCTTTTGTATGAAGTGCTTTCGGACTTGTAAATATTTTTGTAAATTCAGGGATTAAAGCAGCACCAAGTGTTCCGCAAGAAATAATTGTTGCAAGAACTAACCAGATGTTTTCGCCTAAACCTGATAACAACCAATAACTTACACCAAAAGTCATTCCGATTGATAATATTGAAGTAATCCAAACCAAGTTAGTTAAAGGTGCTTCAAAATCAAGTTTTTTACCTGAATATAAGATTTTGCTTAAGATTGTGTTGATGCCGTATGAAACAACGGAAGTAACAATCATCAAAAATCTCATTGCAAATATCCATGCTAAAAGTGTAATTTGTGATTCAGGTCTTAATACTGCAAGTAAGATGAAACTAACAAGAGCAACACCTGTTACGCCGTAAGTTTCAAAACCATCAGCCGTAGGTCCGATTGAATCACCTGCGTTATCACCTGTACAATCGGCAATAACTCCGGGGTTTCTCGGGTCATCTTCTTTAATTTTGAAAACAATTTTCATTAAATCGGAACCGATATCTGCAATTTTTGTAAAGATACCGCCTGCAACTCTTAGTGCACTTGCGCCTAAAGATTCACCGATTGCAAAACCGATAAAGCAGGCACCTGCAAGATTACCGGGTACAAATAACAAAATTACCAACATCATGATAAGTTCAATACTTACAAGAAGTACACCTATACTCATTCCTGCGCTGAGAGGAATGTTTAATAATTTTAAAGGATTGCCCTCTAGTGCTCTGAATGCAGTTCTTGAGTTTGCTAAAGTGTTCATTCTGATACCAAACCAAGCAACTCCGTACGAACCCAAAATACCCAAAACTGACCAACCAAGAATGATTGCTACGTTTTGCCAAGGCATTTGTTGTAAATAACCAAAGTAAAAAGCAATACAAATACCGATTAAAACTTCCAAACCGATAAGGAATTTACCTTGTTGGACAAGATAAGTTTTACAGGTTTCAAAAATCAAATTTCCTATATCGGTCATTGATTTGTGTGCTTTAATTGAACGAACTTTAAAGTATTCAAATAGTCCGAACAATAAACCTAAAACGGAAATTCCGATACCGACCAATAATAAATTGTATTGGAAAGCATCTGCTTTTAAGTCAGGTACAACTAAATTCGCTTCGCTTGCAAATCCTGCTCCTGACAACACTAATACCGTTAGTGCTGACATCATTAAAGCCTTTGCACTAAACATTTTTTTCAAAAAGTTCATAGTTATCTCCTTTTTTATATGAACATACGACTTCTTATTATTTAACGTTTTCAATTATATATGATGTTTTACAAAGTGGCAAGAAATTATTAAAAATACATGCTTTTAATTGTTTATTAAATTTTTTAATGTTATATTTTATTTATAGATTTCAAGGAGTAATTCGTATGAAAAATATTGTTTATGTTGTTTTGTTTGCATTCTTACTAAATATTTGCCAGATAGTTTCTGCTAAAAGTATAGAAGTTATCGGAATAACTCAGAATGATTATTCAACGGCAGGTGCTAATAATGAATTGATTATTAAAGTTGTAGGGAATTATGAACTTCAGACAAATGAATTTATTTCTGATAAAACTGTTTTGGCAGGCAATATTGTTGAAACTGTTGGAGCAAAAAAAGGCAGAGAACCTTTTGCATACATCCAATTTACAAAATTTAAACTTCCTCACGAAGTTCAAATGAATTATATTACAACAGATTTTGCTATCGCAAAATTATCAATATATAAGCAACCGGATTTAGAAAAAATTAAATCAGCAGTTGGTGTTCAACCGGAAAATAAAATGTCAGTATATATGTCATTCCCTGTTAAATGTAATCAGGACTCCCATTTTTCTGCAAATGGAGAAGATAATCCATTACCAGCAGTTCAAGCAAAAGGCAATACGTTAAACTTACCACAGGGCAGTTACGTTATTTTAACTTTTACTGATAATAACTAGTTTATTGAAAAATAAACATCTTTTAAGCGTTTTTTACTAACATGGGTATATAACTGTGTTGTAGCAACATCACTATGTCCTAAAAGTTCTTGCACAACTCTTAAATCGGCACCATTTTCAAGCATGTGAGTTGCAAAACTATGCCTCAATGTATGAGGAGTAATATGTTTATGCAAGACGGTTTCGCCTAAATTCTTTATCATTACATAGATATCTTGTCTTGATATTTTTTTACCGTCATCATGCAAAAATAAATATTCACTTTCGACTGAATAAGTATCAACAATATTTTGTCTTTTTTCTAAATAATTTGTTAAAGCATCTTTTGCAATTTTGCCAATCGGTACAATTCTTTCTTTAGAGCCTTTGCCAAAACATTTAATATAAGCATGTTTTAAATTAACATTTTGAATTTTTAATTTACCCCAAAAAATGTATTGCATTAATATATGTTGATAAAGAAATTGACATTATTATTAGTACATATAAATTTCGAGACATTTTAAGTAAATATTAATTTATTATTAATAATTTTAATT
>JAKSUS010000126.1 GCA_024408745.1 Candidatus Gastranaerophilales bacterium
AACTATGTCAACCGGCAGAAGAAATAAACTCGGACGAAGATTTGATATGCTTGTTGATGAAATAGGCGAAATAGCTTATAAAAATATTTTGAATGAATTGAGAAATGCATGAACGAAAAATCATTAATTTTAAAAGCTAAGGCACAAGAATATAATTTGTTTTTAAGTGATAAACAATTAAAACAATTTGAACAATTTGAAAATTATATAACCGAATTTAACAAACATACAAATCTTCTTTCATCTAATGATATTAATTTAATTTATGAAAAACACATTATAGACAGTATTTCTGTTGCTAAAGTTATTGATGCAAATAATAATTATAAAATCATTGATATTGGTTCAGGCGGTGGATTCCCTTGTATTCCGGTTTCTGTAACTTATGATAAAAGTACAGTTTTGGCTGTTGATTCAACAGGTAAAAAAATCGATTTTTTAAATCAGGCTGCAAAATTATTAAATTTAAAGAACTTTAACGCAATAAATGAAAGAGCAGAAAATTTATCTCACAGAAAAAATTACAGATAAAAATTTGATATTGTAACAGCAAGAGCAGTAGGAAATTTAACAATGATATCAGAACTCTGTCTGCCTTTTTTAAAAATCGGAGGACAATTTATTGCTTATAAATCTTCAAAATCAGATGAAGAAATAGAAAACGCACAAAATGCTATAACTATTTTAGGCGGTGAAATAAAAGAAGTTTTTGAATATCAGTTAGAATTAGAAGAAAATTTTGAACGAAATTTAATTGTTATTCAAAAAATTAAAGAAACGAATAGTGAATATCCACGTTCTTTTTCTGCAATCAAAAATAATCCTTTAAAATAAATTATAATTTCACTAAAATAAAATTATCTAATTTTTTATAGTGATAACTTAAAATCACGTCTTCATTTAAAAGATTGTCAGCATTGAAATATAAATGTCTTATTGCATAATCCAATGCTTCATTTTGATTTGTTGCTTCCAATTTGAAACCTAAATCAATTAACTTTTTACCGATATTTGAAAATTGGTAATTTCCGCCAAAATTTTCGTTAAATATAATTTTCGAAAGATTATTTGCAATTTTATTTAAAACGTGATTTGTTTCTTTGCTTAAATGCATAGAATTATTGTATTTACTGTTTAAATTTGAAATAATTTCAGTAAGGTTTTTCTCGCCTGCAATATATTCCTGAGCAGTATCCATTGAATAAAAAACCTGCAAAAGTGGAGTAATAAGTTTATATTTAGGAGTTAATATATCATTTTCTTTTAAGTTTTCTTTAGATTCATATACTTGTGTATTTTTTAAAGAATCTAAAATTTGAATGATTTGAGTTATTCTTTGCAAAATTTCTGCTTTTTCGTCCTTATCAATATCATTAATATCTTTACCTGTTAAAGCAAACATTAAATTATTAATATCGACTGATTTATATACTTTTTTTAAAAGACCTTTTGAAAAATTCTCTTCACAATCATTACCCATTATTGTATTCTCACAATTCACAAATTCACCGTTTTCATCAAACTCAAAATCAGTAAATTCTCTTACGTTACCTGATTTATCTTTTTGTTTGCAATAATTAATCCTGTTAAATTCATCATATTCAATGTCATAAACTAAGAATTGCTGACCTAAAGCATCAGTTTTTAAAAAGGAAACCGCTTTTTTATTAGCGCCATATATTAAATTAGTAATGGTTTGAACAATTGAAATATGATTTGAAAAATCTCTTTCCATAACGATAATTTCAGTAGGTTGTTCGGCTTTATCCTGCAGCATCCAATTTGTTGCTTGTTTTTCATCCCAAATAAGATTTTTCACATAAGCAATATTGCCGTCATTGTCCTGTACGGTACAAGAAACAACCAAGCCTTTAACATTTCTTACAAAATCACCGTATTTTGCATTATTTTCCAAATCATCAATATTAAAACGCATAACTTATCCTCTTTTTATTTCTCTATATTTAATTTTGCATATTTTTTAAATAAAAGCAAATAATTATCTGTTTTTTACTTTATATCAGATTGATTTGTGATTTTAATATTACATTCATCACCGTTGATAACTGCAATTTTTGCTAAATTAAAATGCAGAACCATTCCGCAATCATCGGTAACTAACAATGATTTATCCTGCCTTGCCATATCATGAGCCATTTTTATTGTTTCAATGTTAAACCCTTGCGGAGTTTGTATTCTTCTTAAAAAATTTCTTTGTGGAATTTCCTGAATATAACCGCTTTCATCAATTTTTATAACCGTATCAACAGATTTAATTGCAACACCGACTGCTTTTTCATCTTTTAATTTTTCAAGACAGTTGTTAATAATTTCTTGCGTTACAAATGGTCTTGCCGCATCATGAATTAAGACATTTCCTTCGTTTTCTCTGATTGCAAAAACTCCGTTATAAGAACTTTCCTGTCTTGTTGAACCGCCTGTTATAATACTTCTTAATTTTGAAAATTTATTTAGTAACAAATCTTTTGTCATATCTATATAGTCAGGATTAATTACAACAATAATATCTGTAATATTTGAATTAATTTCAAATGCTCTTATACTTTTTTCCAAAATAGTTTCATTACCAAGTTTTACAAATTGTTTCGGGATATTTCCGCCAAAACGATTTGAAGAACCTGATGCAAGAATTACCGCGTAATTTTTCATTAAATATGTCCCTCAAGTAATTGTTTTTGAATAATAACCTGAGCGGTATATTCTAAAACTTCATATTTATAAAGTGCCTCTTTTATTGATTTTGCAACAACAATTGCGCCATGATTTTGCATAATTGCCGCATCACAAGTTTTTAAAACTTCCGCAACTTCATTTGCAAGTTCAGGTGAACCAGGTGGGTTATAACTAATCAAAGGCACTTTATCATTAAAAAGATATTTTAATTCAATAATAGGACTATTTTCTATTGCTTTACCGGCTAATGCAAAAGTTGACAAAAACGGTGAATGTTCATGAATAATAGCATTTACATCAGGTCGGTTATTATAAATATTAACATGCATCATTTTTTCCGTTGATGCTTTGCCACTTGAAATATTATTGCCTTCAAAATCAAGTTCTACAATGTTTTCAGGCGTAATATCATATAAAGAAACACCTGATGAAGTAATCGCAATATGAGAGGCTTTTCTTATACTTGCATTGCCCGAACACCCCGGCGCTAAACCTTTTTCGTATAAAATCTTACAATATTTACAAAATTCTTCGTAACCGTTCATATTAATAATAACTTCCCACATCATGCTCATTTAAGTATGAACGAACAGTATTTAAAGCGCTTTGAACAATTCTTGTTACGCGTGAAGAGGATAAACCGACAACCGTTGCAATTTCTTTAACCTGCATGTTTCTGTAAAAACGATATTCAACAATGGTTCTTTCTTTTTGAGGAAGTTTTGCAATTGCTTCTTTTATCATTCTGCTTAATTCGGTTAATTCATATTGTTCATCAGGCAAAGCACCTGAGTCTTTTAAGAAATCAAACGGTGAATCATTATCAGATGAATCAGCAGCAATTGAATCAATTGATAAAATTGTTTCGTAGATTGCTTCTCTGACTTTATCAGGAGAAACATCAACGCCTGAACCTTCACCATTATCCGAAAATTCTTCACTTTCCTGGGTTTTTTGTTTGTAAGAATACCATTTATATCTGTTTCTTAATTCATTTCTTATAGCCCACCTTACGGCTGTTGCCATGTAAGAAATGTTATATTTTTTCATTTGTTCTGGAGTTTTATTTTTAATAAGCGCCTGAATACCAATAATACCTATGCTGACTAATTCATCCAAATCAACCATGTGCATAGGGATACGGCGGTATTCAACTTTTGCTACCTTTTCAATTAACTCTATGTAGTTGTTAATGTTTAGACTTTCTTGCACTTCTTAAAATTTATACCTTCCTAATTTATATTTTACCCATTTTTTGATTTTTACGCAAATTATATACAAATAATAAAATTTCTGCGACCGCTTTATACAGTTCCGG
>JAKSUS010000127.1 GCA_024408745.1 Candidatus Gastranaerophilales bacterium
TTTCGTATAGCTTTTTTATTGGGTTTAATCTAAATGCAGTAATATTAAGTATATTACTGTTTTTTGTTGCAGTAAATTTTTAAAACTGCTATAATTTGATATTATTTAATCGAGGTTAATTATGGCTGTAAGAATTTTATTAATTTTAATCGCAATACTGTTAATTGCTAACCTTGTTATTTTATTAACGGGTTATCTTTTTAAAGTAAATATGTATAAAGAACATGGAAGATTTTTATTAATTGCTTTATGTTCTTTTGTCTTGCTTATTGTAGCAGCTTATGTAGTATTAGCATTATTGGGATTAGTTTAAAATATGGTCAAAGATAGATATTATAATAAGAAAGATGAGGGTTTTAATATGGAAGCTAAAAATTATGCATTACCAACGGTTATTGTTGTTTTAATTTTACTTTTTATACTTTTTTGTAATCCGATAGCAATGGTCGGGGTTGGAGAAAGAGGTGTTAAAGTTACTTTGGGAAAAGTTTCTCCGCAAAGTTTTGATGAAGGTATTCATTTGGTTACACCTTTTATTTCAACAATTAAAAAAATGAATGTTCAAACTCAAAAAATTGCAACAACAACTCAGGTTTATACAAAAGATATTCAACAAGCTAAAATTGCTTATGTTATTAACTATAACTTACAACCTGAAAATGCTCATAAAATGTATAGAGAAGTAGGTATGTACTATGAAGACAGAATTTTATTGCCTGTAATTGAAGGTACAATAAAAGACGTTACAGGTAAATGGAATGCCCAGGATTTAGTTGCAAACAGAGAAAAAGCAACAAACGAAATTTTAACAAAATTACATGATCATTTACAAGATAATTACATTAATGTTACTGATTTCCAAATAACTAACATTAATTATTCAGATGTTTTTGAAAAAGCAATTGAAAATAAAGTTACTGCTGAACAAGAAGCATTAAAAGCAAAAAATAAAACTGTTCAAATTCAGGAAGAAGCAAAACAAAAATTAATTTCTGCTGAAGCAGAGGCAAAATCAATGTCTATAAGAGCAAATGCTTTGACACAAAATAAAGCATTGGTAGAATACGAAGCAGTTCAAAAATGGGATGGCGTTTTACCAAATTACATGATGGGAAACACAATGCCCTTCATCAATTTAGGAACAATGCAATCAAAAAGTAAAAAATAATATTTTATTTTAATTCTTATATTAATAAAAGAGTGTGAACGATAATATTCACACTCTTTTTATTGTTTATTATATTTAATAATTCCTTTTTGTATGATGATATGTACCTTTGAACATTTGTAAAAGTTCAGTATCGTTTTCTGATGCTTCATGTGTTGTTTTTTTAGAAATTTGATTATTTTTAACCAAACTGTAAAGATACATATTAAATGTAATCATATCAGAATATTTTCCTTCTTTAATTAAGGTATAAATATCTTCAAGATTATCTTTCTTAATATAATCTTTAATAGTCGGTGTAACTATCAGAATTTCGAAAGCCGGAACTCTTGAATTATTAGAAACGGTTTTCAAAAGTTTTTGAGAAATTGTTGCTCTCAAAATATCCGACAATTGCTCTCTAACTTGTTCTCTTTCATGAGGCTCAAATAAATTCACTATACGATTAATAGTTTGTACCGTATCGGTCGTGTGAAGCGTTGAAAATACCAAGTGACCTGTTTCTGCAGCGCTTAAAGCGTTTCTTGCTGTTTCTCTGTCACGAATTTCACCAATTAAAATTATATCCGGATCCTGTCTTAATGCATATTTTAGTGCCTTAGGATAATCGTCCGTATCTGAATTTATTTGTCTTTGTGAAAAGATAGATTTATCGTTTTTATGTAAAAATTCAATCGGATCTTCTAACGTAATAATATGTTTTGCAAAATTCTTGTTTATATAACCTAACATGGAAGCCAAAGTCGTTGATTTGCCACATCCCGTCGGTCCCGTTATCAAAACTAAACCGCTTTGTTGTTCGCATAATGATTGCAACACATTAGGTAAATTTTTATCTTTAAAGGTTGGAATTTCGTAAGGAACAATTCTAAAAACAAGCATCGGTTCCTGCTTGCTCTTAGCGTAATTAACCCTAAATCTTGCAACATAAGGAACTTCATACAAAAAGTCAAAATCAGATATACCATCTAACTGACCTTTCTTATCAGGAGGAAAGACTATATCTACAATCATATCAATATCCGTTCTTGATAAAGGTGGAATGTTAGTTTTGATGATTTCACCATTTTTTCTTACAACAGGAATTTCATTCACCCTTAAATGAATATCGGATACATCCATTTGTGCAATTTGTTTTAAAAAATTTTCAAAATCAAACATATATTAATTTCCTTCAGGTATTATAGTTTCTACCGGTTCTTTTACTTCCATTGTCGGGTATGTTTTTGTTTCAACTGAAAACTCGGAAGGATCAGCGAACAAATATTTTGTATCATAACTAAAGGTTATGATTTTGTATTCATGCGGTTCTGCTACAAATCCAGGTGCTGATAAATAATATATGCCTTTGCGATAAATATCACTATTAGAATGGAAGTGACCTGCAATAATAGCAATAATATTATCGTAACTGTTAATTGTTTGAAGATATTTATCTTTATCCATAATGTCATGCGAAGTTTTTCTGACTTCATGGAATATCGGATAATGTTGAACAATTACAACTTTCTTATTTTGATATTTTTTAAGTTTTTTATCAAGCCATTCAAGAGTATTTTCTTTAAAATATCCGCTTGGTGAAGGCATAATTTCATTTGTCCCGTCAACTATAATAAAAACAAGTTCATTATTCGGTTTGAGCACATAATTAGGACCTTTAAAAAACATTTGAGGGTGACGCCACCAAACTGTATGCATATAATCTTTTTTAGTAAAACCCTGATTTTTAAAGACCTCGTGATTACCAATTAACATATAATACGGTTTATGTAATTTGTTTACAATTTTTAAAAACGCAACAAGTTCTTCTTTTTTAGGATTATCTATATTATCACCGGTAAATAATACGAATTGTACATCTTTATTTTTGTTGATTTCTTTTACAGCTTTTTCTAAAAACTCTGCAGATTTGATAACATCTCTGCCTCTATAATTTTTACCTGATAATGAAAGGTGCGAATCCGAAATTTGTGCAAAAGTTAGCGTTTTTTCTCTTGCTAATGCATCAGACGCACAGTTAAACATAAATAACATTAATATTAAAGCTAAAATTTTTCTCATATTTCAATCTCATATTTACTGATAATACAAATATTATACACCGAGAAAGAACATTGTGTAAAATAGTAAAATTTTAAATTATATTTTTGCAAACAAATCATACTCACTTGCATCATATACTTCTGCAAATTCGACATCACCAGGGGAAAGCACTTTGTCTGTTTTTATATAAACAAGTCCGTCAATTTCAGGTGCATCTCTAAACGAACGAGCAATAATTTCACCGTTTGAAATTATTGTTTCAATTAAAACAGGTATTTTTTTACCGATAAAACTTTCATTTTTCTCTTTTGAAATTTGACTTTGCAATTCCATAATAACTTTTTTTCTTTGTTTCTTCACTTTTGCAGAAATTTGAGGTTTCATTGAATAAGCTTGCGTATCTTTTTCTCTTGAAAATTCAAAAACGCCTAATCTGTCAAATTTAACCTCTTTAACGAAATCAACCAAGTCATTAAATTCTTCTTCCGTTTCACCCGGAAAGCCAACTATCAAAGAAGTGCGTAAGGTTATATCGGGAATTTCTTTTCTTATTTTACTGATTAATTCTCTGTAATTCATTCTTGGTCTGTTCATTCTCTCAATGATATCAGGGTGAGAATGTTGAAGAGGGATATCCAAATATTTAACGACTTTATCGCAATTTTTTATTGCTGAAATTAATTCATTATTAATCATTGAAGGATAAGTATA
>JAKSUS010000128.1 GCA_024408745.1 Candidatus Gastranaerophilales bacterium
GTTTTTCTCGGCAATTGATTTAACAACAAGTTTAAAAGTAGTAACATTATCAGCAGTTGTTAAAGCATCAGCATATTTAAACCCTATTTCGTGTTGGCCTCTTGCACCTTCATGGTGGCTTGCTTCAATTTCAAAGCCCATTTGTTGGAGCGTATAAACGATTTCTTCACGAACTTCTTGACCTTTATCATCCGGACCTGCGTCATAATAACCTGCAATATCATTTGTAATTGTTGTTGGTGCACCATTAGCATCTTTTTTAAATAAGAAAAATTCTGCTTCCGGTCCTACGTTCATTTCAAAACCCATTTCTTTTGCTTCCGACATAACTCTTTTTAAATTGGCTCTTGGGCAACCTTCAAAAGGACTTCCGTCAGCGTCATGAATATCGCAAATAATTCTTGCAATATTGCTGTTCTCTTTTGAACGCCATGGAATTAAAGAAAAAGTCTTTTTGTCTGGACAAAAATACATGTCAGACGTTTCAATATTTCTAAAACCTTTTATTGATGAACCATCTAACATCATTTCGTTATTTAATATTTTATCAATTTGCGATGAGGGAACCGCTAAATTTTTAACATGTCCGTTCATATCAACGAATTGAAGTTTTACAAGTTTTACATTGTTATCTTTTATGATTTTTATTATTTCATCATTTGTTAATTCGACATTGTGTTGAGGAATAAATTTTACATCAGACATTGTTTTCTCCTTTTTGTGATATTTTATTCTCAAATTATACAGAATTGTGTAAAAAATGTCAAAAAAAATCGAAATTAATGCAAAATGTTTTAATGTTTTGTATTTTTATAAAAATATGAAAATATAATAGTTTTTATATTGACAATATGATTTGATATGAAATAATGGTTTTACCTGTTAGTGGAAAGTAAGGTGAAATTCCTTCGCTGTGCCGCAGCCGTAAAGCCGGAATGCAATGACAGAGTTTTGTTACCTCGAGCAAGGATAAGGAATTAAGAATGAAAAAACTGTTTTATTTATTGGCTGTTGTGTTGTTGCTTTACTCAAATTCTGCAAATGCAATTACGGAAGAGGTCGATTTTGATTACGACCCGAAAACAAATACTTTTTTTGCGCAAACTAAAAAAACAAAAATCTTCTCTCTTGATAATTTTGCCGAAGATGCAAGAACAAGTGGTGCGAGCATAGACGTTATTAAAAGAGATGACATCAAAAAAATGAATACTCCGTCTTTTGCTGATGTGTTAAATTCATTGGGAAGTGTAACCGTTCAAAATTCAAACGGTTCAGACGGAAATCTGTCATCAGTAAGGATAAGAGGAACGGACAGAGTAAGAATGACTTTGGACGGTATAAGAATTGACAGACCGTCTATGACTTCCCCGGGAGTAGAAACACAATTTTTATTGCTTGATGATATTGAAGTTGTTGAAGTTATCAAAGGTCCTCAAGGTAATGTGTCGGGAACAAACGCATCAGGCGGTATTATTGCACTTCAAACAAGAAAAGGCAAAGGACCTTTTCACATGGAATTAGGTTCTGATTTCGGAAACTATGGAACGTTTAAAGAACGCTTCGCATTTATGGGCGGTAATGATAAAGCGGATTATTATTTTTCTACAACATGGTATAAAACCGATGGCGGAATGAGAACAAGCTCCTTAGGTGAAATTGATAATGACGATTATAATAATTTAAGTTTAGTTTCAAATTTAGGTGCAAAACTTTTAAAAGATAAAGGTGAATTAAGAAATATTTTTAAATTTTCAAGAGCAAGAAAAAATCTTGGTATAGGTACTGAGCAAACATATCCTTATGATTATTATCAGGCTCCAAATAATTATGCTTTAAATTATGATATTTTTGAAAATTTAACCTTTACACATGCGCCAAATGAAAAATATGATTATGATGTAAAATTCGGACTTTATCATAATGAAAATAATAATTATATTAATCCAGATGATTTATCAGGTGATGACTTATATGAATCAATATCTAAAATTTCAAGTACAAGATTAAATTTTATAACCCAACATAATTTTAAGCCTGTAAAGTGGGATACTTTTTCAATAGGATATAACTTAGAACATGAATCAATTGACGGAAGAAGTTTTGATAATGATTCCTGGAATGGTGAAAATTACAATGATTATAACGGTCATACACTTCAAAATGATATTTACCTGAATGACGTTATAAATATTAAAGACAGACTCTTCATCAGAGGTGGTGCAAGATTATCTCATAATTCCGATTTTGGGTTTTATATTTCGCCAAATGCTTCTGCTGCTTTAATATTGCCGACCTTTAAAATAAAGGGTGCAGAAACGAAATTCAGAGGTTCTTGGGGACAAAGTAATAATAACCCGACTTTATATCAACGTTTCGGAACGGTAAATTCTTCATATATGAAATCACTTGCAAATCCCGACTTAGAGGCAGAAAAAATGAATAGTTGGGATGTCGGTTTTACACAAAGCTTTTTTGATAATAAATTATCATTTGACTTCGGGTATTTTAACAGCAGATATACAAATTACATAGGTTACGAAGGCGAAACCGATCCGACAACTTATATTTATACGGGGAAATATGTAAATGTTGATAAAGCAAGAATACAAGGTTATGAAGGCAAAATAACTTTTGAACCTAACGATAAATTTAAGTTGTTATTAAATTATACTTATACGGACTCGGAAGATGAAACAACGGGACTTGATTTACCTGCAACACCAAGAAACAGATTTAACGGAACAATTATTTATACTCCATTTGAACGCTGGACAATGTATTTTGGATTAGAAGCAGGTTCAGGAAGGACAATGAGCGTTTCATCTGCTGAAAGTACCTCAGGTTATGTTGATGCAAAAATCGGAACTTCAATAAGATTATTTACTTATAAAGGTGCAAGTTTATTTTTAAGAGCTAATATTTATAACTTATTTAACCAAAACATAAGTATGTACAGACAAGGTGACGAAATATACTACTCACCGAAATTGAGATTTAATTGCGGTTTGTTTATGGAATATAATTTGCCTCAAAAGAACAAAAAAGAGAAAGTGTGATAAAATTCTTTTATGAATAAAAAATTTATAACATTAATAATATTATTTTTAATTTTTATAATAAGTATTTTTATATTTTTATTTTTAGGTTTGGATATTTCTCATAAAGATATAATACTTTCTTATATAAGAATACCTGCACTAATAAAAGTAATTATTGCAGGTTCTTCACTTGCTTTGGCGGGCATGTTTTTGCAGGCAATTTCAAAAAATCCTCTTGCAGACCCTTATTTAACCGGTTTGTCATCAGGAGCCGGGCTTGGAATAGCATTAGCATTATTGTTTTTTAACGGCTTAAATTATTCTTTATTCGGTTTTGTCGGTGCATTAATTGCTGCAGCAGCGGTAATATTTTTAAGCGGTTTTTCAAAATTTTCTATAACAAAATTAATTTTAATCGGTTTATCTATAAATCTTTTCACAAGTTCAATAATTTCATTTTTGATTTTGACTAACCAAGATAAAGCCTATGCCATGACATTAATTTTAACCGGTGGTTTTAGCAGTGCCGATGTTTCATCAAAAATATTAATCGGAATATTTGTGACAGTTTTAGTTGTTTCAGGTCTATTTATAAATAAATTAAATCTTTTCAGATTAGATACAAAACTAATCTTTTCATCAGAAAATGAAGTTTATAAATACAATATAATTTTTGTAATTTTATCCGCGCTTTTAACTTCAATAAGCGTTTATACGGCAGGAATATTAGGGTTTATAGGTATTATCGCACCGCTTTTATCAATTATGTTGCTTGGCAGGGATTATCGTTTTGCCTTTTTCGGAAATGTCTTTATCGGTTCAATATTATTGTTAATTTCAAATATTATATCAA
>JAKSUS010000129.1 GCA_024408745.1 Candidatus Gastranaerophilales bacterium
AAATTTATCAACTTCAAAATAAACATCACCTTGCGATTCGTAAGCATAACCTTTTTCAACCAATTCACCAATTAGTTTTAACATTTCATCAATGTTTTCGGTTGCTTTGGGTTCAATATCAGGTGATAAAAGATTTAGCGCTTCCATTGCATCATGGAAGGATTTTGTATATTTGGTTGAAATATCTTTTGGCTGAACGTTATTTGCTTTTGCTTTATTGATGATTTTATCATCAACGTCTGTTAAATTTCTTGCATAAGTAACGTCATAACCTTTGAATTTCAAATATCTGTAAACAACATCCCAAGTAATGTAGCAACGAGCATGTCCTAAGTGCGGAACATCATAAACAGTAGGACCGCAAACATACATTGTTATTTTATTTTCATTTAACGGGATTAATTCTTCCAAGGATTGTGAATATGAATTAAAAATTTTCATCAAATATATACCTCTAAATTAAAATTTCAAAATTTCTGCAATTTTATTCAAGTCAGTAGGGACTTTCTGAACAGGTGTTTGAGAGTATTTAATTGCACTATCCGGGTCTTTCAAACCGTTACCGGTAAGAACACATGCAATAGTTGAACCTTCTTTGATTTTGCCTGCTTTATAAGATTTATAAAGTCCGGCAACAGATGCAGCACTTGCAGGTTCTGCTAAAATACCTTCTGTTCTTGCTAAGTTTAAGTATGCTTCAACAATTTCTTCATCTGTTACGCAATCAATAATTCCTCCTGATTCATCTCTTGCTGCTTCTGCTTTTTCCCAACTTGCAGGGTTACCGATTCTAATAGCGGTTGCAATTGTTTCAGGCTTTAAAATTCTTTCGCCTTTAACGATTGCCGCAGCACCTAATGCTTCGAAACCGAACATTTTAGGTTTGTTTGAAACTATACCCTTATCAAAATATTCTTTAAAACCTTTCCAGTAAGCAGTAATATTTCCTGCATTACCGACGGGGATACATAAATAATCCGGTGCTTGACCTAAAACATCGCACATTTCAGATGCTGAAGTCTTTTGTCCTTCAATTCTGTACGGGTTAACTGAATTAACCAATTTAACGGGATAAGTATCTGCAATTTTTCTTACGATTTCAAGAGCTTCATCAAAATTTCCGTCAATAGCAATAACTTCGGCACCGTACATCATTGCCTGAGATAATTTTCCTAAAGCGATATAACCGTCAGGAATAACGATATAAGTTTTTAAACCTGCTTTTGCACCATATGCAGCAGCAGAAGCACTTGTATTACCTGTACTTGCACAAATAATAGCTGTTGCACCTTCTTCTTTTGCTTTTGAAACAGCCATTGTCATGCCTCTGTCTTTAAAACTTCCGGTCGGGTTTGCGCCGTCAAATTTTAAGTATATATCAGCGTTAATGCCTAATTTTTTAGCCAAATTTTTTGCATGTATAAAAGGGGTATTACCTTCGTTTAAAGTAACAACAGGAGTTTTGTCGCTAACAGGTAAAAACTCTCTGTATCTGTTTATTAAACCTTCGTATTTTTCGCATTTTCCCATGATTATAACTCCATAACTCTGATTAATTTGTGGATTGTGTTGATTGATGAAAGATTTGAAAGTTCATTTAATGCGGTAATCAAATCTTTTTCTTTGCACATACCTGTAAGAATAACAATTGTTGCCATTCCGTCTTTTGTAACATCTTTTTGAATAATGTAGTTTAAGTTAATACCAAATTTACTGCAAATATTACCGATTGATCCGATAACACCCGGAGTATCGGTTGCATCAATTCTTATAAAGTATTTGTTTTCAGTTTCGTCAATCGGTAAAATATCTGCTTTTTCGGTATTATTGCATCTCATTTCTGGCAACAAGAAGTTTGTTGTATGAATTTCGCTTACTATTGATAAAACATCAGCACAAACAGAACTTGCTGTCGGCATTTCTCCTGCCCCCGGTCCTGTAAACATTACCTGATTAACAGGTTGAGCCTGCATAACAACTGAATTTGTAACATTATTGATGTGTGCAAGAGGATGAGTTTTTGAAACCAACATCGGATGAACTCTAACATCAAGTTTATTTCCAACACTTTGAGCAAGTGCGATTAATTTAATTTTATACCCAAAATCCTCAGCATACTTAAATTCAATCGGACTTAATGTATCAATACCTTCTCTGTAAATTTGAGATTGGTCAATTTTCTTTTTGAATGCGATAGATGCTAAAATTGCAATTTTATAAGCGGCATCATAACCTAAAACGTCACCGGTGGGGTCAGCTTCGGCATAGCCTAATTCTTGTGCTTCTTTTAAAACCACTTCGTAATCTGCGTTGTCTTCATCCATTTTGGTTAAAATGTAGTTTGTTGTGCCGTTTAAGATACCTGCAATTTTTTCAAATTTGTTAGCGGCTAATGACATTTTCATTGGCATAATAATTGGAATACCGCCGCCAACTGCTGCTTCAAACAATAATAAAACGTTATTTTGTTTTGCTATTTCAAAAAGTTCATCACCACGTTTTGCAATTAATTCTTTGTTTGCAGTTACAACGTGTTTCCCTCTTTCAAGCGCCATTTTTATAAATTCATAGGCAGCACCTGTTCCGCCTATAACTTCGATAATGATATCAATATCAGGGTTTGTAACAATGACTTTTGCATCTTCAGTTAAGAGATTTTTGTCTAACCCGTCTATTTCTTGTACTTCGTTTTTATCTTTTACCGCGATTTTTACGATATTAACGGCAGGGTTGTTTCTTAAAACTTTATAAACGCCACCGCCAACGGTTCCTAAACCTAATAATCCGATATTTACAACTTGTTCCATCTTTATTCCTTTCTCGTATTATGTTTATCTTTATTTAAACATAAATAAAGAATAAAATGAAGTTTTAATTTAAAAATAATATATGTTTATTCAAATTTCATTCTTTCAACAGGTATTAAGAAAGTAAAAGTTGTTCCTTTTTCCGCATTTAAATTGCACCAGACAGAACCGTTTAATTTATGAATGATTTTTCTTGCAATCGGTAATGATAGCGCAGTGCCTTCATATTTCTGGGCAATTGCAAGATTTTTTGTTGAATATTCATCAAAAATATCCGATAATTTATCTTCATCAACACCAATACCGGTATCGGATATATCAACTTTTAAATATGATTTTTCAGAATATCCTGTTGGTATTTTTATTTCATTTTGTTCTAATAATTCAATGTCAGGATGAGCTACTGTTATCGTGATTTCACCGTTTTCTGTGAATTTTATTGCGTTTTCAAGTAGTATTTCCAAAACTTGTGCAAAGGCATACTCATCACTATAAATATTGCGTTTATTAACTTCATTATTAAAATTAAATTTTAAACCTTTATCTTCAATTGCATTTTTGTGTGTTTCAATTACATAATCGGTTATATTTACAAAATTAAAGGTTTTAAAACTAAATTCTCTTTTATCAGCATCAAGCAAAATTACATCAAACACTTTATCCATAAGCCTTTTTAATTTCTTATTGTTTGAATTAATAATATTTAAATATTTTTCTTGCTTTTCGTTTATATCACCGCAAACTTTATCAAGTAAGCTTTGAGAAAATCCTAAAGAAGCGTTTAAAGGTGTAATGAAATCAAATTTTAAATTACTCAAAAAGCAATCTCTGTTTGAAACAAGGGATTTTGTTGTTTGATAATCGTCCAAAAGGTTTTGCAATTCCAAAAATTTATTTGATAATGCTCTTACTGCAACAATTGTTCTTGCTGAGTTGTATGCATCATAAGCGGTTACATCAACAAAAATATTTTCACCTGTTTTGGTTATCGCATTGAGAATTGTTCCATGGTTTAAACCGATAATTTTATTAA
>JAKSUS010000013.1 GCA_024408745.1 Candidatus Gastranaerophilales bacterium
ATAAAATAAAAAAAACTGAGGTTTTTAGGCCTCAGCACTAGCACAGAAATAGTTAATTAGTAAGGAGGTATACCTTAAGTTATATAAAGGATAATATAGACTTTAGGCATACTACTTTTTATATGCCCATGTTTTTTTAGTTTTAAACATGTTTACATAAAATTTTATATATTAATTTTTATTGCAGTTGTGCGGCGCACATTTTGAGGCTTTACATTTTTTTACAACGCTTTACAAAAATTTACTTTCTTAACATGCCGGCATAAATTTTGCGCTATTACTTGTTATTAGCTAAAAAATATGTTAAGATAAATCGTGTGTAGGTAAAAATTAGGAAAAATCTGTATAAAATATGGCAAAAATTTTTTTTAGAAGTTTTTGTCTATTATATAAATAAGAATTCGAAGTATGACAAACAGCGAAAAATTAGCTTACAGAAATGGTCTAAAACGTTTTCTTATAGCACAATTGAGATTAATAATACGCGTACAGGAGTTATAAAAATGAGTAGAAAAATTTTCAAAAAAGGATTTAGTCAAACTGAATTGTTGACTACAATTGCAGTTGTTGGCTGTATTTTAGCATTAGGAATCGGCATGTTCAATTATTCAGGCATGAATAATAATATTGAACAAACCCGACAAGCACGTTTAGACAGTACTTTAAGAACAGCAACAATGAGTATTATAGGTAAAGAAAATAAGTTACCTGTAAAAACGGCTTGTAATGCCGCATCATTGAGAGGTTTATTAAAGGCAAAAATTTCAGGTGCTCAAGAAGCCACAGTTAAAGTTAATGGTATCGAGACACCGGCTTTGAGGGTTAAAAACCTTGGTACAATTGCAATTTGTTCAGATGAACCCACCTGTATTAATGGCGGTTATGTAGGTACGAGTGCAATACCTGTTGCATTGTATACATCCCCAAAAGAGGATATTGCAGAATTAACTGTTCCTGAATATACAAAAGCAGGAACACCGACTGATATGTTCATATCAGCTCAGGATAATAGTGATTTATTAGCATCAGCGAATAATACTGCTGATGTTGTTGCGTATTCTTTTTCTAACGGCGGTTTGGCAGAAACTTATTCCGCACCTACAACAACTGAAATTGCAAGTCTTAATTCTACTCCTGCTCTTGTTGGTGATTCAGCTAAAACAGGTGCTTCTACCGAGAGAGAATTTGCTAATCATACCGAAGCAATTTGTGCAAACGGAACTTATATTAATCCGGCAGGTGATTATTGCGAAGGTAAATTAGATGTTAAATTCTATCAAAAATGGAACATTAATGATAGTTGTGATAAAGAATTAGTAACTTGTTTAGGTAACGGTTTAGCAGCTGACGGCCGTATGATATTAACAGGTCAAGTTAATAATATGTGTGCTATTAACAGTACTGCTAACGATTGTAGCTGCCCACAAAGTGAAAAATGGTGGGTACCTGCTGAATATTACACCATAGAAGGTGCTATCGGTAAAGATGGCAAACGTCATGATATTACCGGTATGTGTATTTCAGATTGTAAATTATTTGATCCTCATATGATTGGCGTTAAAGGTAATTGTAAATGTGATGATGCTAATGAATATGAATGGGATCCGATACTTAAAAAATGTGTAAAACCCGGCGAATGTTTCGATCCGTTTATATGGGATGATACACAAAAAGCTTGTATATGTAATGAAACTTATGTAAGAGCACATCTTGCTGATGATGAAATTTATACAGGTATTCCTGAAGATGAATGTAAAGCAAAATGTGATGTTGCTCATGAACCTAATCCTGATAAAGATACTTGCGTTCCTAAAACTTGTCCGGAATGTTTAAAAGAAATTAACTTACAAGATGGTCAATGCTATTGTAAAAAAGAACAAGATTTAAATAATGCAGCTTTATTACAATGCGGTGTAACAGAAAGTCAGTATTATACAGGTATTGGTACTTGTACAGGAGATTGCAGAGATACACTTGTAGATCCTTATAATTCTTATAAGGTTAGAGATACTCAAAATATCACATCTTGTGTATGTCAGGCAACTAAACCTGCAGAAATGACTTTAGGTGATTATGAAGTATACGATCCTGCAAGTACAATGACTTGTAGAAAATGTAATACAAATTATCCTAACAGAGAATATTCTAATGATGTAGGTCCCGGCGAATGTCTTTGTAAAGATATTAACGATCCGACATTACAAATGGACGCTAATCAATATTATGATCCAACCGCAGCAAATTGCGTAGGAACATGCCCTCAAGGTGAAGTACCTACTCCTGACAGAACAGGTTGTCAACCTGATTGCGGTTGCTTACAAAAATTAGTAAACGGTGTTTGCGTATGTAATACAGAAATTACGACTGCAGAAATTCAAGCATGTAAAGATTTCCACGGTGATATCTTTGATCCGAACAGCCCGACTTGTCAAACACCTTGTAACGGAACATCTCATGCAGATACAACTTTAAAAGAATGTATATGTGACGGATGTGCAGAAAAATATACAGGAACAACTTGTGTTTGTGATGAAGCAACTTCTCAAGCAAACCAATGTTTAAAAGATGATGAAAAATATGATCCGACTGTTGCAAGTTGTAAATCTTGTGCATCAATAAACAGAAATTATAATGCACAAGGTGTTTGTGAATGTAAACCTGCTTCTCAAATTATATTCTCAGGTGAAAATATGAAATATGATATAACCAAACCTGATTGTGAAGCACCTTGTGATGGTATTTTAATTAGAAATCTCAATACTCCGACAGAATGTAAATGTCCTTCTGACAAACCGAGTACTTATATAGTACCTGCCGGAAATCATTATAATAACTTACAAACAGGTACATGTTATTCACCATGTCCGGTAGGCGATTATTGCCCGGGAACTAACCCGAATAATCCGACAATACCTGCAATTGATCCGTCTGATCCAAATCCGACTATTGATACAACTTACCCTGAAGGTGATGTATATAAATGCCCTTGCGGTACTTACGGTGCTTCAACAGGATTAAGCAGAGCAATTTGTACTTCTACTTGTCCTGCAGGTACCAAATGTACAACTCCGGGCACAATTACTCCGGTTCCTTGTAGCGGTGCGGAATTATGCTTACCGGGTACAATGCATCAATGTAACCCTTCAACTTGTGCATTGCCGATGGTACCAAATGCAGATCATACTGCTTGTGTATGTTCAGCAAGTAAACCAAGCGCATATTCATTACCGGCAGGTTATAAATATGATGCAAATCAAGCAACTTGTATAAAACCATGTCCTGCAGGTGATTATTGTCCGGGTTCTAAACCAAATGATCCTTCTCAACCAAACATTCCTGCAATAGGAACTGACCCGTTAGACCCTGTTCCTGCAATGGATAATGGTGATCCGTTTGCATACAAATGCCCTTGCGGTAAATACAGTGCAGGATCTATAGACAGTAAAACATCAGCTTGTATGGGTGATTGCTACAAAGGATACTATTGTACAAAAGGAAGTACAACACCAACTCAAAATGAATGTACTTCTTCACAAAAATGTCCGACAGGTTTAAATACTTGTTTCCCTGAAAGTTGTAATTTACCGATGGTACCAAATGCAGATCAAACTGCTTGCGTATGTGCTGAAACTAAACCGGCTGCATATTCATTACCGGCAGGTTATAAATATGATAAAACTGCAACAGGATGTATAATTCCTTGTCCTGCAGGTGATTATTGTCCTGGTTCTAAACCCGGTTATCCTTCTCAACCAAATATTCCTGCAATAGGAAGTGATCCTGTTGATCCAAGCCCTATCATGGATAACAATGATCCGTTTGCATACAAATGTCCTTGCGGTAAATACAGCAGTGGTTCAACAGATAGTAAAACATCAGCTTGTTTGGGTGATTGTACAAAAGGATATTATTGTACAAAAGGAAGTACATCAGCAACACAAAACAGATGTACCGCTCAACAAAAATGTCCGACAGGTTTAAATACTTGTTTCCCTGAAGAATGTACTTCACCATACATTCCGAATGAAGAACAAACATCATGTGTTTGCGGTTTAAGTCCGATACCTCCTGCAGGTAAATTCTTTAAAGCAGATACATGTCAATATATAGATTGTCCTGTAGGACACTATTGTCCCGGACCAAACCCACCGCAATATCCAAATCCGGAAGAAGATCCTGATTATCCGGGTGGTGTAATTTATTGCCCTTGCGGTATGTATCAAGATATTCCGGGTTCATCAAATTGTAAATCAGACTGTATGTTAGGATACTATTGTCCTAAAGGTAGTGAATCAAATAAAGGTGCTATTCATAATATGGAACACAAATGTACATCAGCACAAAGATGTCCTGTAGGTACTTGCCAACCTCAAGAATGTATAATACCTATGGTACCAAATGCTGACCAAACTGCTTGTGTATGCGCACCTACAAAACCGAGAGGATATGTAATTCGTGCAGGTTACAGATATAGTGCAAATTATCCGGCAGACGGTTGTATGGCACCATGTCCTGCAGGTGATTATTGTCCCGGTTCTAACCCGAATAATCCTGACATACCGGCAGTAGATCCTGCTGATCCTAATCCGATTATTGATGGTAATGATTCATTCACATTGAAATGTCCTTGCGGAACTTACGGTTCAGTAACTGCATTATCAACAGCAGCTTGTTCAGGAAAATGTCAAGCAGGTTACAATTGCCCTGCCGGCAGTACAAGCGCAACTCAAAATCAATGTCCGACAGATAGAATATGTTTAGAAGGTATTTGTCAGCCACAAACTTGTAGCTTGCCAACTGTACCTAATACAGCACATACTGCTTGTGTTTGTGCAAGTACAAAACCTGCTAACTTTGTAATCCCTGCAAGATATCACTATGATGCTAATGCAGGCGTTGCAAACAATTGTGTTTCACTTTGCCCTCAAGGCAGTTATTGTCCTGGTACTCAACCAAATAACCCGAGTCAACCGATAGTTGATCCGACAGATCCTAACCCTGTTGTTAACACTCAATTCCCGGCAGGTGATGTATTGAAATGTCCTTGCGGTAATTATGGTTCAGTTACAGGTTTATCAGCAGCAGCTTGTTCAGGAAAATGTCAAGCAGGTTATAATTGTCCTGCCGGCAGTACAAGTGCAACTCAAAATCAATGTCCGACAGACAGAATATGTTTAGAAGGTATTTGTCAACCACAAGAATGTAATGCTCCGACAGTACCAAATCAACAGCATACTGCTTGTGTATGTGCAAGTACAAAACCTGCTAACTTTGTAATCCCTGCAAGATATCACTATGATGCTAATGCAGGTGTTGCAAACGGATGTTTATCTTTATGTCCTGTAGGTAGTTACTGTCCGGGTACTCAACCTAACAATCCAAGCAGACCGGTAGTTGATCCTGCTGATCCTAACCCTATTGTTAACCCGAATTTCCCTGCAGGTGATGTATTAAAATGTCCTTGCGGAAACTATGGTTCTATAGTAGGTTTATCAGTAGCGGCTTGTTCAGGAAAATGTCAGGCAGGTTATAATTGTCCTGCCGGCAGTACAAGCGCAACTCAAAATAAATGTTCAGGTCAACAATTATGTAAAGAAGGTATTTGCCAAATAGAAACTTGTCAATTGCCAATGATTCCTGATGTTAATCATACAGCATGTATTTGCGGATTAAGTCCGAATGAAGTTCCTGCAGGTAAATACTTTAAAGCAGATACATGTGAATATGTAACTTGTCCTGCAGGTCACTATTGTCCGGGTTCTAATCCGGATGCTAACCCTGACCCGAAACCGGATCCGAATTATCCGACAGGTGTTATCTACTGTCCTTGCGGAACATTTGGTCAAACAACAGGTTTAGCAACTTATGCTTGTTCAGGTCAATGTCCGATAGGTTACTATTGTCCTCAAGGAACATCAAATCCTCAAGCACATATTTGTCATGCAGGTCAGTCATGTCACATTGGTACTTGCGAACCTGACACTTGTGCATTCCCGACTACAAGTATTGCACCGTTTGAAACTTGTAATCAATGTATGACGGAAGCAAACATTAAAAAACAACAACCTGATTATTTTAAAACAAATGAAGTATGGATTAATGATGTCACTAAGGCTTGTAAAAAATGTAAGAGCAACATGGTACCTGTTCAAACAGGCGGTTGTGCTTGCCCGACAGATAAACCATACTGGTACAATGAAGAATGTAATACTTGCGAAAACTGGGGTAAATTATACTTCGCAAGAGCAGACATCGCTTCTTTGGGTACATCTTGCAAACTTGGAAACTTCTTGAAAGGTGATAAATCATGCTTTACAGGTTCAGACGGAAGAGTAATTCCTGATGATATGAAAGCTATGGCAGATAAACTTTCAAATGAAGATAAAAACAGAACATTTGATAAAGTATTTGCTTATGTGATTTCAGAAAACTCTGTCAACACAAGAGTAATCGGTGTATTTACTGTTAGTTCTTGGTATGCGGTATTCCCGAAAGACTTTATAAGTGACAGCGAAGATACACATGCCGAAAACAGAGTTATGAAAGGCACATGTGCTCAAATGTGCGCAGGCATTAATCCGAATGTTGCCGGATTATGCGAACAAACTTGTAAACAATTTGCATACAATACAAATACAATGTTTGATCATTGTGCTTATGCAGTAAAAGGTACGCAATTTGTCGGTCAAACATTCGGTAATCGTTCTGATGAACTTTGTACCGGTGGTATGATTAAACTTGCCAATAATTGTTTCTATGATTTAGGTAATGTATTCAGAAAGAGATCATCACCGTTAGTATTTGACTTAATGAATGACGGTTTTGCATATACTTCAGTTGAAGAAGGCGTAGTCTTTGACCTTGATAAAGACGGTAAACCTGAAAAAACTGCTTGGACTGCACCACAAACCGTATTCGATAACGCATTCTTAATACTTGATAAGAACAAAAACGGTCAAGTTGATAACGGCGGTGAATTATTCGGTGACCAAAACGGCGAAGAAAACGGCTTCAAAGAATTGGCTAAGTATGATTCAAACGGTGATAAAGTAATCAATAAAGAAGATCCTATCTATTATGAACTTCGTTTATGGGCTGATATGAACGTTAACGCTAAGATTGATTACGAAGCCGATGGTACTTCCAAAGAAATTAAAACTCTTGAAGAAGCAGGTATAACCGAAATCTCAACTGATTACCAAAAATTACTTGATAAGAAAGGCAATGTCCTTGAAGATATGTACGGCAACTTGGTTGGCATTATGGGTCAATTCAAGATGATGGTACAAAATGCAGCAGGCAAACTTGTTGAAACAGTTAGAAAAGTTATGGACGTATTCTTCGTAACCCAATAACTTATCAGGTAAGCAAATAAAATTAAAGGAACGGCAAAACTGCCGTTCCTTTTTTGTTTTATATGACTAATTCCAATTGTAACAAAATCTTAACAAAAACCGCGCAAAAGGATGAAGTGTTTTGGAAAAAATGATATAATGATAAAAGTTAAACTTAATAAGGAGTATTTTTAAACCCATAGATACATTGTGTTGTGTTTTGTTAAAAAAACAAAATGTAGTGTTCGTTAACGGATTAAAAGGACATTATATTTCTTTGTATTAAAAATATGCAAAAGAGAAACTTATTCTTTGATTAGATAAGGACGTTAAGTCAAGGTAAGGAAGATATGATAAATTTAAATGTCGATGCGACATCATTAATATTACAGAGCAATATGAAGAAGGCAAACAATACCCTCCAGACCTCTTTAGAGCGTTTGGCAACAGGGTTCAGAATTAATCATGCCTCTGATAACGCTGCGATACTTGCAATTTCTAAAAATATCCAATCGCAGATTTCAGGCAGCAGAGTTTGCATTGACAATGTTCAAAGCGGTTATAATCTTGTAAGTACGGCTGACGGTGCTTTGGGTAAAATGCAGGATACTGCTCAAAGAATAAGAGATTTGAGTTTAGAGGCTATGAGCGGAACGTATTCTCAGCAGGAAAGAGAAATGATGCAGGCTGAAATAACTCAGTTAACTCAGGAATTATATAGTCAAAAGAACAGTGCAAAGTTTAATGAAATAAGTGTTTTCGGCGAGCCTGAAGTGCCTAATAATCCACCTGCAGAAACTCCTGATACAGAAGAAGCAGAAGTTCCAGAAGAAACAACTTCCGGTGAAGGAATACAATTACAAGTAGGTGCAGATTCGGGTTCTGAAAATACCGTAACAATTAATACTGAATTTCAGTTAGGAAGTTATGCTTTTGATGTTACTACTCAGGAAGCTGCAGCTCACAGCCTTGAAGAAGCGGACAGATTACTGGATACATTATCCCTGCAACGTTCAAGATGCGGTTCAACACAGAATTTATTGAGCGACATTTCAAAATCATTATCAGCAAAAATCACAAACTTGGAATCATCATATTCAAGCATGATGGATACAGACGTTGCCGCCGAAACCGCACGCTACACAAAAGCTCAAATCTTATATGACACCAATGCCGCACTTCTTGCTCAATTAAACACCGACAAAGCAAATGCATTATACTTGCTGACAGGGATAAGAAGTTATTAAAACTGAAATTTTATATTTGTTTTAGGTTTATAAAGTGTTTCGCCCGAGATTTTTACGCCGTTAATTCTGTATCTTGCAACTGATGTTTGCATAATACCGTAGTTGCTTTCCTGATTAACGATTAAATCCGTTCCGTAAAAAGTATCACCCTGCAAAGTCAAGGTTACTTGCTCAGAGTCTTTTGAAATATATGTTTTAACTCCTCTTGTAAAAGTTGCGGTGTTATCTTCAACTGCCGTAACGGTAATTGTTGCGCTTGCACCGTTTTGAGGGTTCATTAGGGTTACAAAATTCCCGTCTTTTCTTAAAACCCATATATCGTTGCTGTGAGGCGCATATCTCGCATAGTCGTTTGTTTCAAGCAAAGTGCCTTTAACCTGCCACATTCCGTACATACCGGACGGAAGTTCCTGAATCTGCGTAACACTCCCCTGTAAAACGGTATGTTCCTGAGGCATATCTCTGTTATCATCATATTGAATTTTTAATTCATGCGGTGCTGCAAATACAACACTACAACTGAGAGCGAATATAATTAATGATATGAAAATTTTTAATTTTGTCATTTTATTACCTTTGCTCTAAAATTCACTTTTAATTTTAACAAGAGTTTATTCTGCTAATTTTTTCTTGATAATATCGTTGATTAATTGAGGATTAGCTCTGCCTTGAGTGGCTTTCATTGCTTGTCCTACGAAAAATCCGAATAACTTATCTTTACCTGATTTATAAGCAGCAACCTGGATAGGATTATCTTTAATGATTTTTTCGACAATTGCAAAAAGCTCGCCTTCATCAGATATTACGCTCAAACCTTTTTTAGCAACAATATCATTTGCTTTTGCACCTGTTTCAAGCATTTCAACAATAATATCTTTTGCGATTTTGTTTGAAATTGTACCTTTTTCAATCATTGAAATCATTTCTGCTAAGTTTTCAGGTGTTAATTTTGTATCGGTTACAAGTAAATGTTTTTCTTTTAAATAACCTGTAATATCACCCATTAACCAGTTTACGGCTAATTTTGCATTCGCACCCAATTCTAAAACTCTGTCAAAGAACAATGCTGTTTCCATCTGTTCCACTATAACCTGTGCATCATATTCGCTCAAGCCCTCTTTGGTTATATAGCGTTCTCTTTTTTCACTAGGTAATTCAGGCATTGTAGCTTTGATTTTTTCAACCCAGTCTCTTGAAATTTCAAGCGCCATTAAGTCAGGTTCAGGGAAATATCTGTAATCATGAGCGTCTTCTTTTGAACGCATTGATTTTGTTTCGCCGTCTGCATCATTCCAAAGTCTGGTTTCCTGAATAACTTCTCCGCCTTCTTCAAGAATTTCGGCTTGTCTTTCAATTTCAAATTCAATAGCGCGTTTCAAAGCAGAGAAACTGTTAATGTTTTTAATTTCTGCTCTTGTACCGAATTCTTTTTGACCGAAAGGTCTTATACTGATGTTTGCATCACAACGCATGGAGCCTTCTTCTAAGTTTCCGTCGCAAACACCCATATATTTAACAATGTTTCTGAGTTCTTCCATATATGCTTTTGCTTCGTCAGCAGAACGGATATCAGGTTCTGATACGATTTCTAAAAGCGGTGTGCCTGCTCTGTTTAAATCAACCAAGGAGTAAGCAGAACCGTCTAAACCGCCACCGATACCGCCTGCGTGAACTAATTTTCCTGCATCTTCTTCTAAGTGGGCTCTTGTGATACCTATTTTTTTACCGTTTATCATTAAGTATCCGTTTTTACAAACAGGAAGGTCGTATTGAGAAATTTGATAACCTTTCGGCAAATCAGGATAAAAATATTGTTTTCTGTCAAATTTTGAATATTCAGCTATTTCACAATTTAATGCCAAACCTGTTAAAATTGCCATATCAACTACTTTTCTGTTTAAAACCGGTAAAACCCCGGGCATTCCTAATGTGATAGGACAAACATGTGTATTTTGTTCCGCACCGAATTCTGTTGAATCAGGGCAAAATATTTTTGATTTACTTTTTAATTGTGCGTGGACTTCTAAGCCTATAACAACTTCATATTTTTCTAAAATTTCTTCTAAAGTGTTCATGATAATCTTTCCCATTAATCTACAAAATTATATTACCATAAAAATGCTTATAGTATTGAATTGTTAATAAATACTTATAATAATTACTGCTAAGTGAAAAATTATATTATGAATTTGGATAGATAATGTTTTTGCAGTACATCTTCTTGCCTTTTAGCAACAAAATAGATATAATTCTCATATTAAATGGGTGAATTTATGCAAACAATTACAAAAGAAGTCAGAATAAAAAAAACTTTAAATAATTCCGAAATAGAAAAACAATTATCTCAGTACGGAGAACCTTTACGATGGGCAGTTGTTGATGTTTTAGAAGAGGAATTTCTGATTGACGGAGTTTTCATAAAAGAGGATTAAAATGTCTAAAAAAGATTATATAATTAACTACATTAATAACTCTATTCAAACAAAACAAAAAATTTTAGAAAATACTGAAATTATAAATATCATTGAAGAAATTTCAAATAAAATAGTTTCCGCATATAAAAACGGGAATAAAGTTATTCTTGCCGGAAACGGCGGTTCTGCTTGCGATGCACAACATATTGCAGGTGAATTTGTTTCCCGCTTTCTTAAAGACAGAAAACCTCTAAATGCAATAGCATTATCAACAAATACGGGAATTTTAACTGCTATCGGAAATGATTATTCTTTTGAGGATATTTTTTCAAGACAACTTGAAGCAATAGGAAATGAAAATGACATTTTTATAGCAATATCAACATCAGGAAATTCCGAAAACATAATAAAAGCAATAAATAAAGCCAAAGAAAAAAATTTATTTACTATTGGTTTAACAGGACAAAAGCCTTCTAAAACGGATAATTTATGTGATTTAATAATAAAAGTTCCATCTGAAATTACACCGAACATTCAGGAAAGCCATATTGTAATCGGACATTTAATTTGTGCTTTGGTTGAAAAAGAGTTGTTTTGTTAGGGTATCAAAAAAGCAGACATATAAATATTTGTCTGCTTTTTATTAAAAATAAATATTTTATAAATTAATTATCAATACGTTTTGATTTTATTTTTTCATTTTCTCTTTTAGACATATCCATTATATCTCTGACACTAGCATCAATACCAAATTTTGCACCATCTTTTCGTGGTTGTAGGCTTTGATATAAAAAATATGCCGTTCTTTCAGTATCATCAATTTTGCCGTCACCATTAATATCAAATTTTGCTTCTAATTTAGCTTCATCTCTTGCGGCAGAATAATCATTATAAGCAGCAACTTCTCTATCTGAATCGATTTTACCATTGCCGTCAAAATCAAATATTTTCACTTCTTCAGCAGAATATTTGCTTGTTTCAAGATCTTTACATACTTTTTCATTTGCAGTATCACCTGCATTAAATGTATTAATAAGTTCTGTTACGTTTCCTATCATAAAATTCCTCCTGTATTTCTTTACTCTAACATGTCGATAAAAATTCCTTATACATTAATAAAGTAAAATTAAAATATAAAATTGCTATTTTATATTTCATGAAACAAAATTTTATTTTTTTCGTCTAAAAAATATGTAATGTAATTTACGGATTTAATAGTATGAAAAGGATAAAATTATGAGAAGAAATACTGCTGACACTTATAACGACTTAGATGATACTTTATATCTTCAGGACAATGATGAAGAAATAAAAACTTTTAATTATTTAAAATCAGATAATTCTGACGATATTCTTCAAATGTATTTAAAGGATATAGGTAAGAAAAAAATTTTAAAAAATGAGGAAGAAACTGAAACAGCAAAATTAATACAAGAAGGAGATGAAAAACAAGCAAAAAAAGCAAAAAACAAATTAATTCAGGCAAATTTAAGACTTGTTGTTAGTATTGCAAAAAAATATGTCGGACAGGGTGTTTTATTTATGGACTTGGTTCAGGAAGGAAGTTTGGGACTTATTAAGGCTGCCGAAAAATTTGATTATAAAAAAGGCTTTCGTTTCTCTACTTATGCAACATGGTGGATAAGACAAACCATTATCCGTGCTATTGCAAACCACTCAAAAACAATAAGAATACCGGTTCACATGTCGGAAAAAATAAGACGTTATAAAAAAATTCATAATATACTATCGTCAGAATTAAATAGGGAACCGACGGATAAGGAAATATTGGAAATATTGAAAATCAGTAAAGAAAAACTTTCCCAAATCAAAAAAGCAATGTCAAGAGAACCAATGAGCCTTGATATGCCGATAGGTGATGAAATTAACCTTGAAGATTATATTCCCGATGACGATAATGTTATGCCCGATTTGAAAATCGAAAAAAGTTTGCTTTCAAGTGATATGAATAAAATTTTAAAAATATTATCAAATAGAGAACAAATTATTTTAAAACAGCGTTTTGGCCTAGGTGATTGTAAAGTCAATACTTTAGAAGAACTCGGAGCAAGATTAGGCTTTTCTAAAGAAAGAATCAGACAAATTGAAGAAAAAGCCGTAAGAAAGTTGCGTTTTTC
>JAKSUS010000130.1 GCA_024408745.1 Candidatus Gastranaerophilales bacterium
AATTTGATAAACTAATTCGTATCTGTTTTGAGTTTGGTCATTTAAGTCCCAAGCAATTTTTGTTATTTGATTTTGTTCCATTATTTTCTCCTTGTTGTGTTTTTATAATAACACAGCCATTTTTTTCTATCAAGTTATTATTCGTTGGGATTTAAAATTTACTCAACAGTAGCTTCTTCTGTTTCTTCTGCCTCTTCATTTGAAGCAGTACGTATAGAATCAGCTTTATGTTTTCCTTTAATAACTTTGTCTTTGTATTTTTGTACTTGTCTGTTCAACTTGTCAGCAAGCAAATCGATACTTGCATACATTGATTCAGCTTTTTCTTCAATGTGAATTCTTGCACCCGCTATATTACATTTTGCTTCTGCAACGTGACTGTCTGCAACACTCGGATTTTTAATAACAGTTAAAATAACTTCAAAATCAATTAATTGATCATAGTGTTCAACAACTTTGGCCATTTTTTCTTTAACATACGCCTTGATTGCAGGTGTAATTTCAATGTTTCTGCCATTTACAATAATTTGCATATATAAATTCTCCTAAAGGACTGACAAAATTTATTATAACTCATAATAACTTTTTTTTAAAGTCTTTCACTTTTGTAATTACTAAAAAAATTTACGCTATTTCATCTTGCGGAATGTCGCTTTTCAAAGGAAGTTTGATTAAATCAGCAAACTTTTTTCCTCTGTTTTCAACCATTTCTTTCGTAATAGTAAATTCTTTTATATCTTCTCTTGAAGGAACTTCATACATAATATTAAGCATGATTTCTTCAACAATAGAACGTAATGCTCTCGCACCTGTTTTACGTTTAATTGCTTCTTGGGCAATTAATTTAACTGCATCTTCTTCAAACTTCAATTCAACACCGTCCATTTTTAGCAATTCCTTATATTGCTTCAAGATAGCATTCTTTGGTTCTGTTAAAATCTGAATTAATGTTTCTTCTTCAAGTGGATCTAAAACTGCATAAACGGGAACACGACCGATAAATTCAGGTATTAACCCGAATTTCAATAAATCTTCAGGTTGCATTTGTTTAAGCATTTTAGATGCTTGTAATTCTTTTTCTGCTTCGGTTAAAGGAGCATTTGTTGCACCAAAACCTATTGAAGTTGTATTGCCTACACGTCTTTCAACAATTTTATCCAAATCAACAAAAGCACCGCCGACAATAAATAAAATGTTAGTTGTATCAATTTGTATAAACTCTTGGTGGGGGTGCTTTCTTCCACCTTGTGGCGGAACATTTGCAACAGTACCTTCAATCATTTTTAATAAAGCCTGTTGAACACCTTCACCTGATACATCTCTTGTAATACTTGTGTTTTCTGACTTACGGGCAATTTTATCGATTTCATCAACATAAATAATACCGCGTTCAGCCTTTGCCGCATCGAATTCAGCATTCTGATAAAGTCTTAATAAAATATTTTCAACATCATCACCGACATAACCTGCTTCTGTTAAGGTTGTAGCATCAGCAACTGCAAAAGGAACATCCAAATATTTTGCCAAGGTTTGAGCGAGTAAAGTTTTACCGCTACCTGTAGGTCCTACTAACAAAATATTGCTTTTTTGAATTTCAACTTTGTCTTTTGTTTCTTTTGTATTGTGATTAATACGTTTATAATGATTATAAACAGCAACTGATAAAACCTTTTTAGCATCATCCTGACCGATAATGTGTTCGTCTAAATATTTTTTAATATCTTGTGGTTTATGAATTGCATCCGCAGAAGTTTTTTCTTCTTCAACAGCAGCAGCTTCATCTTTATTTTCAAATAGTTCTTCTTCTAAAATTTCATTACATAATTCTACACATTCATCACAAATGTATACTTCAGGACCTGCAATTAATTTTTTTACCTGGTCTTGAGATTTTCCGCAAAATGAACATTTTAAACGACTATCACCTGTTTTTGGCATTTTTTCTCCTAATATTCTGTTTTTGGTTTTTTATCAAGTTGTGTAACTATTTTATCAATCATACCATACTCTAAAGCTTGTTCAGGAGTCATGATATAATCTCTGTCTGTGTCTTTTTCAATTTTCTTTAATGATTGACCTGTATTTGATGCTAAGATATCATTCAAAGTCTTTTTAATTCTGATAATTTCTTCAGCTTGAATTTGGATATCTGTTGCCTGACCTTGTGCGCCGCCTAAAGGTTGGTGAATTAAAACTCTTGAATGAGGCAAGCACATTCTTTTACCTTTAGCACCTGATGAAAGTAAGAATGCACCCATACTTGCTGCTTGTCCAAGACAAATTGTTGCGACATCTGCTCTGATATGCTGCATCGTGTCATATATTGCCAAACCTGCGGTAACACTACCACCTGGGCTGTTAATATACAACATAATATCTTTTTCAGGATTTTCACTATCTAATAAAAGGAGTTGAGCGACAATAAGGTTTGCAACCATATCATCAACGGGAGTTCCTAAAAATACAATTCTTTCTCTCAATAATCTTGAGAAAATATCAAAAGACCTTTCGCCTCTGCTTGATTGTTCAATTACTACCGGTACAAAACTCATTATCTATCCTTTCATAAAAATCATCTAATATTATTTTGACACATATTTGACTTTATTGTTATCCATCAAATAACTGGTTATATTTTGTGCAAGAAGTTGCTGGGTTAAAGCACTTGTCATATTTATATTTTTTGCTAATTGAGTATAAACATCTTTTTCTTCTGCGTGATAAAGTGCTGCCAATTCTTTAATTTTACCTTCAAATTGTTCTTCTGAAACTGTAATATTTTCTTTTGTAGCAACTTCTGAAAGAACTAAGCTGTTTTTAACTCTTTTTGATGCTTCTTCTTTTAATTCAGCCCACATATTATCCTGACCTTTTTCGTCAATGATTTGTGAAATATCCATACCTTGTGATTTTAATCTTTGAGCCATTTCATTCATAAGTTGTTTAGCTTCTCTGTTTACCATTGTTTCAGGGACTTCAACTTCTGTTGTTTCAACGATTTTTTCTATTAAAGCTTTTTGTGCGCGTTGTTCGTTTTCATTTTTTTCTGCTTTTTCTAAATATGATTTAATATCATTTTTTAAATCTTCAACTGTATTAAAATTACCTACTTTTTTAGCAAATTCATCATTTAATTCAGGAGTTTTTCTTTCTTTTATTTCGTTAATTTTAATTTTGAATTGTGCCGGTTTACCTTGCAAAGCTTTATCGTGGTAATCTTTCGGGAATGTTACATCAATTGTGAATTCATCACCAATATTTTTACCAACCAATTGTTCTGCAAAACCTTTGATGAAATTGCTGTGAGCTAAATCTAATTGATAATTTTTAGCACTACCGCCTTTAATCGCTTCACCGTCAACAGTTCCGTCAAAATCCATTACAACGGCATCAGTATCTTTACTTGCTCTGTCTATAACAGGTTCAAATGTTGCATATCTGTCAACGATTGCATTAATTTCTTTTTCTACATCAGTTTCCGAATTTTTAAATTCTTCTACTTCAACTTCAATATCTTTATATGCCCCTAATTTAACTTCAGGCTTAATTTCAATTGTTGCAACAACGTTTAAAGGTTTACCTTGTTCAAATTCATAAGATTCAACCTGTGGTTCTGTTATAACTTCTAATTCATTTTCACTTATTACATCAGCAAAAATTTTAGGAAGTAAAACACTCAAGGCTTCTCTCTGAATTCTTTCAACACCTACATATTTTTCAACAATGTTTTTAGGTGCTTTACCTTTTCTAAATCCATGAATATTAATTGTTTCACTAATTTTGCGACATGCTTTATTATATTCATTTGCTGCTGTTTGTTCTTCAATTTCAATAGTAA
>JAKSUS010000131.1 GCA_024408745.1 Candidatus Gastranaerophilales bacterium
TGCAAGGAAAAAGAATGTAACTTTATCAAAAGGTTCTTCAACTGTTTTTAAAAGCGTGTTAGCAGAAGCCGTTGTAAAAATATCCTGCTTCAATGATAAAGGTGTCCAAATTCTGTCATCATTATTTTCTTCACCTGCTTCAAGCGGTGGTTTTACATTATATTTTTTTAACTGCTCAAACCCCTGAGTTGCTTCGCTTCCTTCGCAGGCATTCGTAATTATTAAAACTCTGTGATAAGTAGAAGATTTAGAAAGTTCTTCTTTTATATATCTTGCCTGATTTGCCGAGATATTTTTTTGCGCTTTTGATTTTTCGTTAACATGAATAAAATCAATCGGTGAAAAGGTCATAACCGCAGGGTGAGAATTATTTCTAATCCATTTGCAGTTTAAACATTGACAATTTTCAGATTTATCACCTTCGCAGTTTAAAATTCTTGCAATATTAAGTGCAAAAGCATATTTTGCGGGATTGTTGTTGCCCGTTAAAAGATAAGCATGATAAAGTTTATTTTTTGAAATTGCACTATCAAAAAAATCAGATGTAAATTTGAAATTTTCTTTTAACACATTATCCATTATTTCACCAATGCCATTTCTATTGAAGTATTTGAGGTTATTTGACCTGATTTCATTTGAAATTCCGCTTCATTTAAGTTTTTCCTTAAATTCAACAATTTTTCTTTACTTACGCTTCTTAACTTTTCCATTTCTTTTTGGATAACGAAAGGATGAGCACCTATAATTTTTGCAATTTCCTGAGAATTTGAAGAATATTCTGACTCTAATTTTATCCTCAACCATTTTTTAGCAGTTGTTTCAAATAATGCAATAACTCTTTCGGGGGCATCTTTTACGATTAATTTATTAAATTCTTCAAGCATTTTAACTTTATCGTCTTTCAGCCACAAATCCAAAATCTTAAAAGCATCTTCATTATCTTGCGAAAGTGTTATAATATCGTCTGCTTTTATTTCATTTGAAGGTAAAATATAAGTTTTTAATTTTTCAAGTTCATTATCCAAAGTCCTCAAATCGCAACCGACATAATTTAAAAGAATTTTTGCATTCTCAACGGATAAAACAATCTTTTTCTCTTTAACTTTTTTCATAAGCCATTGTATTATTTTATCGGTTTCATAAGACTTAAACGGTTCAAACTCTTGTATCTCGCCGACTTCTTTTATTGTTTTGACAAGTTTTTTTGCACTATCGACTTTTTTATCGTCATCTTTCGAAAAAATGCAGACGAAAACCACATAAATATTTTCGGACAAATCTTTTAAATTATTTACAAGTCGCTCTAAAACTTTTTCATTTTCAGTTTTGCCTCTTGTAAAAAGTGCGGTTGAATGAACTTCTATCAACAAATTGCCGAACATCATAGGAGTTGTTTCTATCAATTCAACAACATCAGACATATTAACAGGTTCTTTGAGCGATTTCTCTCTCAAAACTTTTGTGTTTAACTGAGCAAAATCCTTTGTCAGAACCGACTTCCTGATTTTTTCAAGTTCGGTGTTAATGTTGTATTCATCATAACCCCAAAGTAATTTTACAGGCATTTTGTTTAAACCTTATTTTTGATTAACCAAAAGGCTTGCACCTACTACTCCGGCGCTTTCGCCAAGCTGAGCCTGAACAACTTCAACTGCTTGTGCTGATGTAGGAATGCAACGTCTTTGAATCGCTTCTCTTACGGGGTTTAAAATCAAATCGCCTGCTTGTCCTACTCCGCCGCCGACAATGATTTTTTCGGGGTTAAGAAGATTTACAACGCTAACCAAAGCAACACCTAAATATTCACCGACAATGTTAAATATTTGTTTTGCAACCGCATCGCCTTGTTTTGCTGCTTCATAAACCATAAACGGAGTTATTTCGTTACCTGCGGCAATTTCTTTAAATTTAGTGGATTTTCCGCCTGCGATATAATCTTTTGCCATTTTTACAACGGATGGGCCTGACGCGTAAGCCTCCAAGCAACCACGCGATCCGCAACCGCAGATTTCGCCGTTATCCTTTTCAACAACAACGTGTCCGATTTCGCCTGCCGTCATACTTGCACCGCGAACTAACTGACCGTTTGCAACGATACCTGAACCGACACCTGTTCCGACTGTAATGCAAACTAAATTTTTACAACCCTTGCCTGCGCCGAAGTTTAATTCGCCCAAAGTTGCAACACGAACGTCATTATCTAATTTAACGGGGACTTTAAATTCTTTCTGAACAATTTCAGCAAGAGGAACTTCAACCCAGCCGGGGATATTAGGTAATAATCTTACAATACCTTTTTCGGAATCAATTTGACCGGGCAAACCAAACCCGATACCGCCAATGTTTGAAATGTCGTTGTTTGATTCTTTCAAAGAGTCTTTTATTGTGTTAATAATGTTTTGAATTGTGTATTCGTACCCCATTTCCGCGCGAGTCGGCACGCTGTTAGAATATGCGATAACGCCTTTATCATCAACCAATGCGATTTTAACGTTTGTTCCGCCTATGTCAACGCCGATATTGTATTTTTTACCCATAATACTTTCCCTATAAAACTAACCTGATTAAATTTTAGCATGGAAATGTTTTTATAGAAAATATATTATTCCAACAACCTCAATGCGATACTCGGGGCGCTGTTGGCTTGGGCGAGGAGAGCGGCGGTTGCGTTCTGTAAAATTTGCGCCTTAACTAAGTTTGCGCTTTCGGCGGCAAAATCTGTGTCAACTATCGTTGAATGTGATGCACTTAAATTGTTCGTCTTTGTTGTCAAAGAGTCCATTACGCTTTCTAACCTGTTTTGGACGGCACCGTAGCCTGAGCGTCTTATTGAAAACTCGCTTATCAACGCATCAACTTTGTCGATGGTTTCGTTTGCTTTTTCGCGTGTCGTTACGTCTGCATCAAAACCGTTCAGACTAAAACTTGTGTCGATTTTCAGAGTATTTTCTTCACCAGAGTTTGCTCCGATTTGGAATTGTATGCCTTCCGTTGTCGGAGGTGGTGGAGGCACCGGTCTTGGGTTATCAACTAAATCAGGTGGGATAACGTTTGTATTAAATGCACTACCTAAAAATGTCAGATTACTTCCGTCATTGAACCAATCTGCTTCGTGTTGTTCGACTCCCGGTTGGGATTTTGTGCCGTAGTTATTTGTTATACTACCTGCTTGTTTGTTTCCGTAAAATTCCATATCTGCAGTAGAGTAGCAATTACTGATACTACCTTCGGGAGGAACATCCCTATCATTACCCTGCATACCGACAAAACCTCCGACTTCAGTTCCTGATGAGGTTACATTACCTGTTGAATAAGAGTTTGTAACGGTTGCACTGTTCCCTCCTATTAATCCGCCGACTTTATTATCGCCTTTTACATTACTTAATGAATAAGAATTGGATATTTCGCCAAAAATAGTTGCTCCTGCAATACCTCCGACACAAGTAGTACCTTCTACATCACCTGTTGCGTAGGATTGGGTGATAGAACCATTCGCAAACCCAACGAGCCCGCCTGTGGAATTATTTCCCGTAACACTACCAGAGGCTGATGAGTTTGTGATAGAACCTTCCGCGTACCCAACGAGCCCGCCTGTGGAATTATTTCCCGTAACACTACCTGAGGCTGATGAGTTTGTGATAGAAGAACCCTCCTCATACGCAGACCCAACGAGCCCGCCTGTGCATTCACCTGTTCCCGTAACATTACCTGAGGTTGATGAGTTTGTGATAGAACCACCATTCGCATACCCAACGAGCCCGCCTGTGCTCATACTTCCCGTAACACTTCCTGAGGCTGATGAGTTTGTGATAGTAGCATCTTCCATATTCGCAACG
>JAKSUS010000132.1 GCA_024408745.1 Candidatus Gastranaerophilales bacterium
CAAAATACGCCGTGCACGATTTTATTATCGACCTTTGGTCGATATATATAATATTTATAAAAAAGACTTATAGCTATATAGATATGAACCGCAGGTTCATAATTTACCGTTTATTTGAAACATAATAACGAAACAGTACAGGGCGTGATTTCTTTCTTTTTGGGTGTCTTTTTCTTTCTTTATTCGCCCCAAAAAGTAAAGAAAGAAAAAGACACAAAATTCCAAACTTGAAAAGTTTGCATTAACTTTGAATAAATACAAAATAACTTTTAAATTAACTTCCTATAATTAGTATTATGAGAACTTTTTAGTCCAATATGTTATGAATGAGAATAAATACTTGAAATATTTTTATTAGCAAAGATAATATAAGAAGAAATTGTGGCACAGTAGCTCAGATGGCTAGAGCGCACGGCTCATACCCGTGAGGTCGACAGTTCGATCCTGTCCTGTGCTATTTTTATTGCAAATAATACATAAAAATATAAAATGAGTATTATGAAAAAGTATTTTATTATAATTTTAATATCTTTCCTTGTAATAGCATATTTTCTGTTTGTAAATCAGAAATCGCAAACAAGTTATGCTGTATCACCAAACAAAACAAATAAATGTAAATTATCCGAAAAGATTGATAATTTTCATTCATACAAGCATATAAAATATGATTATGATAATTGGGGGAATACTATAGAATATGAAACTCCCTATAAAAATATTATTGATAAAGCAACTTCAAAAACTTTATATGCAATTTTAGCACCAATTGCAGACAGTTTCCCATATTATGCTATGAGAATTATTGATAACAAAGGTAAAGAAATATGGAGCAGTACTTGTAAAAAAAGCAATTGGGAAGATTGTAAACAAGCAAAACCCAAATATCAAGCATATACTGATAAAAATGGTAATACAATTAAAATGTATTCTGATAATAAAATGATTTATCGTAAAGAAGTTTATGATAAAAATAATAATCTTTTAGAATATTACAATCATTGTTATTCTGATTTGACAAAATGTTATGATATTTATAAATATACTTATAATAAGAATAAGACAATAGCAACTGAGTATCATTCATATAATACAGGATATTACCACGATTATTATAAATATTTTTATAATTCTAACAATACATTAAATGAAAAGTATAAATGCAATAACAATTTTGAGAATTGTAGTCTTGTTGAAAAATATATTTACTATCCAAATACAAAAACAATTTCAGAATTATATAAAAAAGAGACAGGTTGGTTTAAAAATAAATATAATACAAAAGGTAATTTAACAGCTTTATATAGTTGCGAAAAGAATAAATATAATTTTTGCACAAATCTTCTTTTTAAATATTATTATGATTCTAAAAATAATCAAACGGCTTCTTGTCAAAATTGCGATAACAAAACAGGTATTTGTAAATATTGCGATAAATATGAATATGATATAAATAATAATAAGATTTCAGAATCAACTTGCCGAAATGTATTAAATGATTGTACTAAAAACGTAGTTTATAAGTATGTTTGTGAATAAATTAAAATATTCCACAACAGGCTAATAAAATTTTTTATTTCTCTTTGCATAATTTAAGTAACATGCAAAATAGGAGAGTTAAAGAATGATTAAAAAGTTTGTATTAATGTTATCTGCAATTACCGCAATGTGTTTAATTTCAAAAGCTTATTCAATGCCTGTTATCGGCGAAGATGCACCTGCTTTTAAAGCCAATACAACAAGAGGAATTATTGATTTCCCCCATGACTTTAAAGGTAATTGGGTGGTGTTGTTTTCTCATCCTGCTGATTTTACACCTGTTTGCACAACGGAATTTATAGCTTTTCAAGAGTTAATTAACAAGTTTAATGCTTTAAATACAAAACTTGTAGGTTTGTCGGTTGATAGTGTTGAACACCATAAAGAGTGGATTAAATCTATTAAAAACTTATCTTTTGATAATAAAAATGATATTGAAATAACATTTCCCGTAATTGATGATAATAAAAAGGAAGTCGCAAAAAAATACGGCATGTTGCAAAACAATAATAACGATACAAAAACTGTAAGAGCAGTATTTATTATTGATCCTGAATCTAAAATAAGAGCAATTATATATTATCCGCAGTCAACCGGAAGATATATGCCTGAAATTCAACGTTTATTGATTGCTTTGCAAACAACAGATGCATTTGATGTTGCTACTCCCGCTAATTGGATGCCCGGTGATGATGTAATTGTTCCATTAAATGAAAATCTTGAGAGCAGGACTTCGCAAGAGCTAAAAGAACAAGGTATAACAAAGCATTCACCATATTTATACACAAAAAAATTAGATAAGGGTACAATTTGCGATAAAATATTTAAATAGATTTCTTAATTTCCTTATAATTCAATACTTTATAGTTGCCAAAACAAAAGTAAAAACAACTATTTCTTGACGGAAAAAGCAAATAGTGAGATAATAAACTTGTCGAATTTTAGTAATACTATAAAGTATGGAGAAAAGAGTAAGATGAAAGGTTTAAAAACTTGTGTTGCAGCATTAGCAGCTGCTTTCGTACTTGGCGGAGCTTCCTTGGCAGATGAAGCTACATGTAATGCAGTAAATGTAGAATCATATGCTCACCCGTCATTATTTGGTGCTCAAACTTTTGAATATTCTACCGATGATGGTGCTTATATCAAAGGTGGAGACATCGTTAAAGCTCAAAACGGTGTTTCTGTAAAAGGTAAAAAAAATGTTATGGTTAAAACATGGGCTGATGGTATTCTCGGCTTAATTAAAAGCAACTACGCTAATGTAGAATTATTTAACCCTAAAATGCCTATTTTGCGTTCTGAATGGGCTGTAGTTTTATCAGAAGGCTTCAATTTATCTAAAAATGAAGCTTGCACAAAGAAATATAAAGATATTTCAAGCAATTATTGGGCAACAGGTTGGATTTGCAGCGCTTTAGATGCAGGCGTTATGATTGGTTATCCTGAAAACGTATTCAAACCTGATCAACCTATTACAAAAGCAGAAGTTTTCGCAACTATCGCTACAATCGTTAACGTAGCTCCTGATGCAGATGCAAAAGCATTAATGTTCCAAGGTAAAAAAATGGAATTCATTCCTGATTGGGCTGAAAATGCTACTGCAGAAGTTATCGCTACAAAATTATTGGAAGCTGTTCCTGAAGCTGACAAAATTGCTTCAGCTGAATATTTAACAAAAGAACAAGTTGCTTATTTAATTGGCGCTATCAGAACTGATTTCGCTTATTATCAAAAATTAGGTATTGATCCTAATGCTCCTATAGCAATTCAACAATATACTCCGATTGCTGTTTCTATTAAATTAGACGACCGTTTGAGTGCTAAAACTTCAAATATTGGCGATCACTTTACAGCAAAAACAACTAAAGAAGTTACTATTGACGGTAAAGTATTCCCTGTTAAATCAAGAGTTGACGGCAGAGTTGTTGCAGTTTCAAGACCAGGTCTTAACAACAACAATGCAGGTTATATTAAAGTTAAATTCTTAACTTTAACTAATACTCAAACAAAAGAAAGCATTGACTTCCCGAAAAACATTTCAGAAGCTACTGCTCAAAACAAAAAGAGCCCATTCTTCTTAGGAAGAGTTTTAGGATTCCCTCTTTCAGGTTCAGGCAGAGTTCTTGGTATTGTAGGCAGAACAGGTGCTGCTATTGCTGATACTTGCGGTAACAGAGTTGAAGAATTAGGCGACAACTTAAGTAACGTATTTGTTGAAACTTTATCAGGTCACCCGGGTACAGGTGCTAAAAGTTTAGCATTCTCAGGTTGGACTGTTGGTAAAGG
>JAKSUS010000133.1 GCA_024408745.1 Candidatus Gastranaerophilales bacterium
AAAATTCTATTACTCAGGATAATTTGAGAGAATTTCTAAAAGAACAATTTATGGATATTTTAAAAGATATTCCTTCATCAGAATTGAATTTAAAAAACGGATTAAATATTTTCCTTATAACAGGTGTAAATGGTGCGGGTAAAACGACTCTAATCGGAAAACTTGCATATAACTTTAAAAATATTGGCAAAAGAGTCTTAATAGCAGCAGGTGATACTTTTAGAGCAGCAGCAGAAGAACAACTTGATATCTGGTCAAAACGCGCAGGTGCTGATATTGTGAGAAATGACGGAGCCGACCCTGCTTCTGTTGTTTTTGATGCAATAAGAAAAGCAAAAGCGGAAAATTATGATATTTTGTTAATTGATACGGCAGGCAGACTCCAAAACAAATTTAACTTAATGGAAGAATTGAGAAAAATCAAAAGAGTTATTGATAAAGAAGCAGACGGTTTGTTATCTGAAAGTATGCTTGTAATTGACGCAACAACCGGTCAAAATGCTTTGAAACAAGCCGAAGTTTTTGCTGAATGTGTTGATTTAACGTCAGTTGCTTTGACTAAGTTAGACGGAACTTCAAAAGGTGCAGTAGTTTTATCAATCGCAAAAGAGATGAAATTACCTGTTAAACTTGTCGGAGTAGGCGAAAAAATGGAAGACTTGAGAGAATTTTCCGCACAAGAATTTATTGAAGCGCTATTTTAATAAGTCATAACATTTATTTGATTTGAAAAGGACATTTTGTACAATGAGCTTTCGGGTGTCTGATTAATTTATTTTCCAAATCATACATTTCTGCAACTCTGCAAACTAAAACAGCTCCGCACATCGGGCATAGATTATCATCCAAATACCCTGCCAAAATATTTTCTTTTAAGGTTTCAATATAACCTTCATCAGGTTTTGCCTTTTCAGGAACACGTTCATATTTTTTTATTGTTCTCGGTTCTACTTTTAATGCTCTTGCAAGTTTTTGGCGGGTAACAACTGATAAAGAAAATTCCTGTGCACCTTCAATATCTTCAAGAACTTTTAAATCTAAATTGGCTTTTCTGGCTAAGCCGACTTGAGAAAAACCTTGTTTTTCTCTCAAATCGCTTATGAATTTTGCTAAAGTTGTATCTTCACTCATTTATTTTACCAACTTTATAAAGTTTCTTTTTCCTGCTTGTAAAATAACGGAAGCTTTACCCTGATAATCAAGTTTAGCCTGAATATCAGAAACTTTTTCGCCGTCGATTTTTAAACCGCCACCTTGGATAAGTCTTTTCGCTTCGCCTTTTGACGGTACAAAACCTAACTTAACAACGATATCTGTTAAAAGTTCACCTTCTGTCTGTTGCTGTTCTTTTACATCATCAGGAACACCTTTTTTCTGAACAACATTTACAAATTCATCTTCTGCTTTTTGCGCAACTTCTTCGCCATAATATTGATTTACAATCATTTTGGCTAATTTCATTTTTAAATCTCTCGGGTTAGCAGAATTTGTAAGTAAAGCACCTTTGATATTTTCAAGTTCGTCATTTCCGATATCGGTTAAAAGTTCATAATAACGATAAATTAAATTATCCGGAATAGACATCAGTTTTCCGTACATATTATTTGGATCTTCCGTTAAACTTATACAATGTTCAGGGTATGATTTTGACATCTTAACAACGCCGTCAGTACCTTCCAAAAGCGGTAATAACATTGCAAGTTGCGGTTCTTTTTTACCGTAAGCCGTTTGAATATCACGACCTAAAAGAACGTTAAATCTTTGGTCGCCTCCGCCTAATTCAATATCGGCATCAATCTCAACAGAGTCATAAGCCTGCAAAAGCGGATAGAAAAATTCATGAACACCAATAGGCCTGCCTGATTGATAACGTTTATTAAAATCATCTCTGACAAGCATTTGTGCAACGGTAACTTTAGAAGCAAGTTGTAATAACTGCATTAAATCCATTTTATGTAGCCAATCGGCATTATTAACAACTTCCGCATTATTTACATCAACGATTTTTCCCATTTGTTCAAAATAAGTTTTTGCATTTGTTTCAACCTGTTCTTTTGTAAGACTCGGACGTGTATCGGATTTTCCTGAAGGATCACCAATCATAGCAGTTGCACCACCGACAAGTAAAACAACCTGATGACCTAAGTCCTGAAATTGTTTGAGTTTTCTCATAACAACGCTATGTCCTAAGTGTAAATCAGGTCTTGTCGGATCCATACCTAATTTAACTCTTAAAGGACGATTATTTTCTTTTGCATCTTGTAATTTTTGCGCTAAGCCCATAACTCCGCCCGGAATAATTTCCGTACCGCGTGCTAATAATTCCGCTTGTTTAATAAATTCTATCTTAACTGAACTTTGTTCCATTTTTTCACCCAATTCATATATTGTAATAATCTTTCTACATCTTTGTCGCCTCTGCCCGATATATTTACAACAATAATATCATCAGGAACAGTTGTAGGCATTAATTTTTCCAAATATGCCAGAGCATGAGCTGATTCAATGGCAGGAATAATACCTTCCATTTTTGTTAATAATGCAAATGCGTTAATGGCTTCGCTGTCTGTAATTGCATAATATTGTGCTCTGCCTATATCTTTTAAAAAGCAATGTTCAGGACCGCAACCGGGGTAATCAATACCTGCTGAGATACTGTAAGATTCAGCGGCTTCACCATTTTCATCAAGTAATGCATATTGGCAAGTGCCTTGCAAAATTGTTCTTTTGCCTAATGTCAAAGCAGCAGAGTGTCTTTTGGTGTCTAAGCCTTCACCGCCTGCCTCTAAACCAATTAAATTAACTTCTTTATTTTCCAAAAATGCGTAAAAAGCACCAATAGCGTTACTTCCGCCACCGACGCAAGCCAAAACATAATCGGGAAGCCTGCTTTCTTTTTCTAAAATTTGTTCTTTAATTTCAGCACCGACTATTGATTGGAAATTCCTTACAATCATAGGATACGGGTGAGGTCCGATTGGTGAACCGATGCAATAAAAAACGTCATCAGCATGATTAAACCAATAGTCAATTGCAGCATCACATGCATCTTTTAATGTTCTTGTTCCGGTATTTACCGCATTAACTTTTGCGCCAAGTAAATGCATTCTTTCAACATTGGTAAGTTGTCGATTCATATCTTCAACGCCCATAAAGATTTCACATTCCATACCTAAAAGTGAAGCAGCAGTAGCAGTTGCAACACCATGTTGTCCTGCGCCTGTTTCGGCAATGAGTTTTTTTGCACCCATTTTTTTTGCAAGAAGTGCCTGTCCTAAAACGTTGTTAATCTTATGTGCGCCTGTATGGTTTAAATCTTCTCTTTTTAAATAAATTTTTCCGCCTTTATAGTGTTGTGTAAGTTTTTTTGCAAAGTATAAAGGTGTAGGACGTCCTGAATATTCTTTTAATAAATTATACCAATCAACAAAAAAAGTATCACTTTTCCAAGCTTTATCAAATTGTTTTGTTAAATTGTCCAATACGGGTTTAAATTTTTCATCAACGTAAGCTCCGCCAAATTCTCCGAAAAAACCGTCTTTGTCGGGGTAATCGTAGTTATTGTGTTCAACTTTGTATCTCATTCTTACCTCACTACCTGTTACGATTAATATTAAACCAAAAATCAAGTCAGTAGTAAAGATTTTTAATCTTTTTTATGTTATATTTATTATGCTCAGGATTTTTTAAGGTCAAATGTATGCAAAAATCTAATAATCAAAATATAATGCCAATTACAGCAAAAGTAAATAATGATAATCACTTGGAAATCGGCGGTTGTGATTTAGTAGAACTTGCCGATA
>JAKSUS010000134.1 GCA_024408745.1 Candidatus Gastranaerophilales bacterium
TTAAAAAAGCAGAAAGCGCAGCGAAAGAATCACGTCCGTATTCGAGATTTTTAGTAAAAGTTTTTGCCGAATTGGTAAAAACAAATGCCGATTTACAATGCGATTGCGGAAATTTCGAGCACGCTTTGGAAAATTATCCTGCTCTTTTGGAAAAAAGAGAAATTAAAAACATTGGTTTGTTAATTTTGACTTCCGATAAAGGTTTGGCGGGTTCTTATAATGCAAACGTTATTAAAGAAGCAATGTCAACAATAAAAGAATATAAGGATAAAGGTATCGGTGTAAAGCTCTTTATAGTCGGTTTAAAAGGCATAACGGCGCTTAAAAAATATGCAAATAATAACGGAATAGAAAACATAAAAAATTATGCTAAAATTCCGCCTATTGTTGAAGTTGAAGTCGCAAAAATGATAGCCGAAGATTTAGCGGAAAAGTATGTTTCAAAGCAAATTGACGGAATTAAAATTATAACAACCGAATTTAAGTCAATGTTATCTTATAAAGTTAAAAAATTCTCTCTTTTACCTTTGGAAATTCCTGCTGAAGAAGAAAAGGAAGAAGCAGGTATTAATCCTGAAATGGTTTTTGAACCTAATAAAGAAGAAGTTTTGAAAAAATTAGTGCCTTTATATTTCGCTAATACAATTTATACAGCGTTGAAAGAAGCAAGTGCAAGTGAATTAGCATCACGAATGAATGCTATGAGTAATGCAACCAAGAATGCTGAAGAAATTGCGAAGAGTTTATCAATTACATATAACAAAATACGTCAATACAGCATTACACAAGAAATTTTGGAAGTTGTATCCGGTGCAAATTGGTTTGAATAGGATATGAAAAAGCTTGAATACAGTTCATATACAAGACCTCAAAGATTATGCAAACAATGCGGACTGTGTTGCACTATGGCTGTTTTTCAATATTCACAGGAAGATTTAGACAAATTTTTTGAACGTAATGATGAAGAAATTGATGATTTTATGGATGTTTTTACACCTTATAAAACACTTGATAAACCAAGAGAACTTGCTCCCGAGTATGTTGATATTGTTGTGAACGAAATGAAATCACAAGGTATTTATGATGAGAACAGACCTGTTTTTATGAAATGCAAGCACGCATTAGACGGCGGAAAATGTGCGATATATCAAAATCGTTTTGGTTGGTGCAAAAGAACACCCCGTCATGCTTGGACTTTAATGCCTGTCGGTTGTGGTTTTAAAGGTTGGCAATTTGGCTTACAGGAACAAATTAAACATGGTGTCAGACAATTAAAAGAAATCTTATATGAATATGAAATTTTATACGGTGAAAACGGTTTTATTCCTTCAAAAAATATGACCGTAAAAGAATTAAAAGATAAAATTATGCAAAAAATCTTACCGTATAAACGCTTTGGTTCATTATATTGGTAAATATAATAAATAATTAATTTTATTTCTACATAAAATTAATTATTTTCTCTTAACTTTGTAATAAATTTTTTAAATCTTTCATAGCAATTTTTAATGTATCAAGTGAATAGGCATAAGAAATTCTTAAAAACCCTTCGCCGCATTCACCAAAAGCAGTCCCGGGGATAACCGCAACTTTTTCTTCCTGCAAAAATTTTGTTGCAAATTCTTCACTTGTCATTCCGAATTCTTTTATGCAAGGAAATACATAAAATGCTCCAAAAGGTTCAAAACATTCAACATTCATTTCTTTAAAAGCGTTAACTAAAAATCTTCTTCTTTGGTTGTATGAATTTTTCATCATTTCAACATCATCATCCCCGTTTTTAAGTGCTTCAACTGCTGCATATTGGCTTGTTGTCGGAGCGCACATTATTGCAAATTGGTGAATTTTTATCATTTGTTCAACAATAACCGATGGAGCACAGACATAACCTAATCTCCAACCTGTCATTGCAAAGGTTTTTGAAAAACCGTTAATTAAAATCGTTCTTTCTTTCATTCCTTCAATTTCTGCAATAGAAACGTGTTTGCCTTTATAAGTTAAAGCAGCATAAATTTCATCGGAAAGGACAAATAAATCTTTCTCTTTAACTACTTTTGCAATTTCTTCCAAATCTTTTTTTTCTAAAATCGAACCTGTCGGGTTATTCGGAAAAGGTAAAACTAAAATTTTTGTTTTATCGGTTACTTTTTCTAAAATTTCCTGTGCCGTAAGTTTAAATTGATTTTCAGCCTTTAAACAAATGCTGACAGGTTTTGCACCTGCAAGTTTTGCACAAGGAACGTAAGAAACATAACAAGGTTCGGGGATTAAGACTTCATCACCCGGGTTTAACATTGCTCTAAAGCATAAATCAATACCTTCTGAACCCCCAACAGTAACTAAAATTTCGTTATCGGGGTTATATAAAAGATTTTGAGTGCGTTTCATATAGTTTGAAATTTCGACTTTTAATTCCTTCAAACCTGAGTTTGAAGTATAAAAAGTTCTTCCTTTATCTAAAGAATAAATGCCTTCTTCTCTGATGTGCCAAGGTGTATCAAAGTCAGGTTCACCGACGCCTAATGAAATAGCATCTTTCATAACGGTAACAAGGTCAAAAAACTTTCTTATTCCTGACGGTTTTATATCCGTAACTACATCCGAGAGAGGATTTCTCATGATACTACCTCTCTGTAATCTTCATGTTTTTCTGCAAAAACTGTTCCGTGGTCTTTGTATTTTTTTAAAATAAAGTGAGTTGCAGTACTTAAAACGTATTCCAAAGCAGATAATTTATAAGATACAAAAGTTGAAACTTCTTTTAAAGTTTTGCCTTCAATAGTAACCAATAAATCATATCCGCCTGAAATCAAATAAACTGAATTAACTTCTGGGTAATTATAAATTCTTTCAGCAATTTTATCAAAACCCTGTCCGCGTTGAGGAGTAACTCTAACTTCAATAAGTGCGGTAACTTTATCTTTTGAAGTTTTATCCCAATTGATTAAAGTATGGTAACCGCAAATTATTCCTTCCGATTCCATTGCCGAAATTTCGTTTATAACATCAACTTCGCTTTTATCTAATAAAACTGCTAATTCTTTTAAATCAATTCTGCTGTTTTTTTCAATTGCAGATAAAATTTCGTTACGCATAATTCCTCCGATATCATTTTATATATTTATTTTAATACAAAATGTATATGCAGTACAATTTTTTTACAATGTGTAGCGTGAATTTTATATTTAATTGATTTAAAATTTTAATTTTATCGTCTGTAAGAATATTCAAATATTTCATATGCATTTGGAATACGTCTTGCTCTTCTGGGGGAATTTTCATCAAGTTTAGTATAACAAGAAGTAAGGAAATCATTTAATTTAGTAAAATAATTTTTATTATTTGGAATGTCGGCAGAAAGTCTTTTACCTTTAACATCTAAATAATCATAGAAATTGGAATATTTTGCTTTGGAAAAATAATCTTTTGAAAGTGCCTGCAAAGTTAATGCATTTTTACCTTTCGGTTTTGCTAATATTACACAATCGGCAGGAAGTAAACCAAAAATTTCACCTATACCGTCAAAAGTGCTTACTTTTATATCATCTATAATTTTTCCGAGAAGAGCTTTTTGTGCTTCTGAATAAACTGTATTACCGCCAACTTTTGCTAATTTTGTGCCAAAATTTTGATTTGTTTGTATAGAATTTATTTGCATGCTTAACTCCTTATATATTTTTCATGCATTATTAAACATGTAAATAATTTTTTTTGCTATTAAAAATTTTAAAAAAGTAGGGTGCAATTTTTTGCGTAATCCCCCTCTCCATGGGGAGAGGGTAGGGGTGA
>JAKSUS010000135.1 GCA_024408745.1 Candidatus Gastranaerophilales bacterium
CAGACTTTGCCGCAGAGAGTGCAAACTTAGTCAAAGCACAAATCTTACAGAACGCAACCGCCGCTCTCCTCGCCCAAGCCAACAGTGCACCAAGCATAGCGTTGAGGTTGCTTGAATGATAAGGCACTAAGATACTAAGGCACTAAGAAAAATTAAAATAATAAACACAAAATAATATATACATACTAACTAAGTTTAATTTAAGCCGAAAGCAATTTCGGCATTTTTATTCTAAAATTATTTTGAAAATTACTTATATGTATATTATTATAATCTTGTATTAAATAATTGATTTTGTCATGTGCAAAATGCAGGGAAGATGAAGAATGATTAGCTATTTAAAAGGTTTATTGATTTCAAAAAACATTACCACGACAGGTTGCAAAGTCGTTATTGAAGTAAATAATATCGGCTACGAAGTTTTGATTAACAAAAAAACTTACATGGATTTGCCCGTCCTGAAATCAGAAATTACTATTTATACTTCACTTTTACACAAAGAAGATGCAATGCTTTTATGCGGTTTCTTAACCCCTCAGGAAAGAGAAACTTTTGCGGTTTTGCAAACGGTTTCGGGAATCGGTATGAAAGCAGCATTGTTAATTTTAGAATTGCCGATAAGCGAAATTATTTCAGCAGTTATATCCGAAAATGAAAAAGTTATTTGTCAAATTAAAGGTATCGGTCCGAAATTAGCAAAAAGGTTGATTTTAGAACTAAAAGACAAAATGATGACTTTGAAAAACGAGCTTGAAATTAACGTAGCCGAAAATACTTCTAAAAATGAAAACTTTAGCGATATTTCGCAAGGCTTTTCCGAAGCGCAGGCAGTTTTAAATTCTTTGGGTTATACATGTGATGAAATTAGTTTAGGCTTAGAGGCAGCAAGCAAAAACGTCAAAGATAATAATGATACGCAGGAAATTTTGCAAACGGCTTTGGCGGTTATTTCAGGGAGTTAAGGAATGAAATTTCATTTATCGGAAGAGGGAAAATTTAAGTTTTTTATATTTATGATTGGGGCGATTGTAAGCAGCATTATTACAATGCAACTTGTAAGATATTCCGGCTATGCCGAAACAGACAGCGCTATGGTTAAAAAAATTGAAAGCTTAGCAACTCTGTTAAAAGAATCTAATCAACATAATGAAGAACTTAGCAGCGAAGTTTTAAAACTGGAAAAAGAAATTTTTGAATTGAAACATGGGATTTCACCTAACGGAACTTCTAAACAAGTCAGAGAAATGTATCAGCTTGCAGGTTTTACAGATGTTATCGGAAACGGTGCAATAATTACCATTACCGAAAATAATGCAAAAATGAACGAACAAAAAGATTATGCTAATATTTTACAAAGTGACGATTTGTTGAGATTGATTAACGTTTTAAAATCTGCAGGCGCTACTGCAATAAGCGTTAATAACCAACGCCTCGTTGTAACTTCCGAAATTACAAATGCCGAAAACTGTATAGTTATAAACAAAAAGAAAATTTCACCACCATACATTATTAAAGTTATCGGCGATTTTGATGCAATAAATTCATCTTTAAAAATAAGAGGCGGAATTGTTGAATATTTAAGTCTTTTTAGTATTGATGTAAAAATCGACAAAAAGGACAAGATAACAATTAACTCATATTAAGGTTTTTAATAACTATTTTTTCGGTTTTTTGAATATTTTGATATTAGTTTTTAAAAAACTATCCGGTTGGATAATAAAAAACCCTTGACAAGGTTTTTGAAAACCAATACAATTAAGCTATAAAAAATCTTATCAAAGGGGTTGAATTATGGGCATTGAATCAGATGTGAATTTTCAGGAAATTATTGAACAGTTAAAGGGTGTAAATTCGCTCTATGACTACTTAAACAAAACATTTGAAAAATATCCCGATTATTGTGCAATTACCGACCGCTATACAAATATTGAAATGACTTATGGCGAATTAAAAGAACATATTGATTTATTCGCTACCGGATTACAAATTTTAGGTTTAAACAAAGGTGAATTTGTTTCTTTATTCAGCGAAAACAACGGCAGATGGCCGGTTATAGATATGGGAATTATAAAATGCGGTGCTGTTGACGTTTTGAGAGGTTCTAATGCTCCTGTTGAAGATTTAGACTATATTTTAAAACATTCCGACAGCGTCGGAGTTGTATTAAAAGACGATAAGACCTTTAATAAACTGAAACTTGCTTTGCAAAAATACAAGTTAAAATTCGTAATTTTAATGTTTAATAAAGATAAAATTGATACAACGGGATTAGAGGTTCCCGTATATTCTTATGAAGAAGTAATTGATATAGGAAGAAGCGGATATTTTCAACCTGTTGATATGGTAATTGAAGAACCGTGTACAATGTTGTATTCATCAGGTACGACAGGGGAACCGAAAGGCGTTTTGTTAAGTCATAAGAACTTCTTATCACAAATGCCCGGGTCACATGCCGGATTTTTGTCAAAACCAAAAGAAAATACTTTGCAAATTCTTCCGATTTGGCATGCATACGAGAGAACAGGTCAATTTTATTATCTTTCAAGAGCCTGTCATCTTCATTACACAACGATTGCAGAATTTAAAAATGATATTTTAAGATACAAAATTGATACAATGATGTCGGTTCCGAGAATTTGGGAAGCGATAAGATTAGGTATTTATCAAAAATTAAAACAGAAAAAACCATTTTTATATTATGTCTTTGACTTTGCTGTTAAAACGAGTATCACATATAAAATTCACAAAATGTATAGCGAAAAGCGTTTAACGAACAAAAGAACATCTTATAAAAGATTATCAAGAATTTATCACAAGGTTGTTCGTTCTTTTATCAAACCGTTACATATTTTGTTTATGCATACTTTATACAAAAAATTAAAAACTGCTGCAGGCTTAAATATGAGAGCAAGTGTATCAGGTGGCGGTGCCTTATCAATGAAAGACGAACTTTTTTATGATGCAATAGGTTTCAATATTCGTATCGGCTACGGCTTAACCGAAACTGCACCTGTTTTGACTTTAAGAATTTTGCAGAAACCTAATTATTTAGGTTCTGTAGGTTGTCCTGTACATGGTACTGAGATAAAAATTGTTAATCCTGAAACAAAAGAAGAATTACCTCCGTTTACGAAAGGACTTATACTTGCAAGAGGTCCTCAAATAATGCTCGGTTATTACAAAAACGAAGAAGCAACAAAAAAAGTTATTGATGAAAACGGCTGGTTTAACACAGGTGATTTAGGTTGGGTTACAAGAACCAATATGCTTGTTATTGTTGGAAGAATGAAAGAAACTATCGTTTTATCAAGCGGTGAAAACGTTGAACCTGTTCCGATTGAAGAAGCAATTTTGGAAAGCCCTTATATTGAACAAGTTGTTTTAGTCGGACAGGATGAAAGCAGCGTTGGCGCTTTGGTTGTACCGTCTAAGGCAGCACTTGAAAAATGCGGAATTATAGCAAGAGATTTAAAATCAGGTAAAAATCTTGAAATTAAAAATCCTAATTTAAGAGAATTAATTAAAAAAGAAATTAAAGAATATATTAAAAATAAAACAGGTTTGAAACCTTTTGAAAACGTAAAACAATTTGAAGTTATTAAAGACGGTTTCAGCATGGATAACGGAATGTTAAGTCAAACCGCGAAAATCAAAAGAAACAACGTTTTTGAAAAATACAAAGATGTTATTTCTAATATGTTTTCAAAAAAATAATTAGTCGAAATGTTTTTCAAATG
>JAKSUS010000136.1 GCA_024408745.1 Candidatus Gastranaerophilales bacterium
TCCTGCTGTCAATATTATAACTTAAATTCCGCAAAAGCAAGTTATAAACATCTTACTGACAGCTGTGCAAAAAGTGCGGCAACCGCTCTTTATAATTTGCCTGTTGAAACCTATTTAACAAAAGGGAAAAATGAATTATACAATGAGCAATTAGCAACAGTTAATTCTATTTGCAAAAATTTTAATCTTAAATATTTATATGTTTATGTACCGGATTTTGAAAATAATGTCGTAACAGATATATTTTATGTTGACGGTACGGGAAATAAAAACGTTAAAGATAGAGATTTAGGCGCAAAAGTCAATTGGCAACTCAACAAGCAGGAAAAAGATGCATTTAGAGATATAGAAAATAATCAAATGTTTATCAATAAAAATGATATGGGACATACTATTACAAGTTATGCCGTTATCAAAAATAATAATAATGAACCAATTGCATTAGTTGGTGCAGATTTGGACTTTGATATTGTTACAAAAGAAATGATAATAACAGTTGCAAAAATTATTTTATTCATTTTCTTCTGCTTATTAACTATTTATTCTGCTTTAATGACTTATTTGGATAAAGTTTTGATAAAACCTATTGTAGAAATTACGGATAAAATGCAAAATTTTGTTGCAGAACAAAATGAAGAATTTGTACCTGTTGAAATTGAAACAGAAGATGAATTTGGTTTAATGGCTGCATCTTTTAACAAAATGGTTATGGATATTAAAAGTTATATAAGAAAGATTTCCGATACTCAAACTGCAACAATATTCTCGCTTGCAAAACTGGCACAATCAAGAGATGATGCTACGGGAAAACACTTAGAAAGAGTGCAAAAATATTGCTCAATTTTAACAAAAAAATTAGCGGAAAAACCTAAATATAAAACTATTATTGATGAAGAATTTATAGAAAATATTTTTAATGCTTCTCCGCTTCACGATATAGGAAAAGTTGGCATACCTGATGAAATATTGCTAAAAAAAGAAAAACATACGCCTGCTGAATTTGAAAAAATGAAAATGCACACAACAATTGGTTATGAAACCTTGCAGGAAGTTCATTTAAAATTCGGAAAAAGTTCATTTATTGATATGGGTATGGTAATTGCACTTTATCATCATGAAAGATGGGACGGAAAAGGATATCCTATCGGCATAAGCGGTGAAAAAATCCCTTTGGCGGCAAGAATTATGGCAGTTGCTGATGTTTATGACGCCTTGAGTTCTAAGCGTTCTTATAAAGAGGCTTTTCCTAAAGAAAAATGTCTGGAAATCATGTTGCAAGGTAAAGCAACACAATTTGATCCTGATATAATTGAAACATTTGTAGAAATTATTGATGAATTAGAAGCCGCAAGAAAAGAATTTGAAGAAGTATAAATATTTTCCCCAAAATAAAAAACCGTTTGGTTTTACAAACGGTATAGTACATAAACGGGATTAAATATTAATTATTATAGAAATTAAATTGTAATAAAAAACCTGCCTTTTGTGGCAGGTAAAACAGAATGATACTTATATTTTTTTAGTATCTACCTATCTTAACCTTACCCTTACTGCGAATTTTGTGCGTTCCCATCGCACCAATCTCGATAATTTCACTTTTTCTGTGCTTTGTGTGTGCGTATTATATGATGTATATTGTTTGGTTTTATGCCAATTCTAAAATATTTCCTAAAATATCTCCTTCCATAAGTTTTTCGTATCTTAAATCCTCAATTTTTTTATGTGCTGAAGTAAATTGGTTACCATCGTGATGTTTATCACCTGAATGATTACTTCCTGCAGGCTCAGTTAATTTTGAACTTTCAACTGAACTTTTGTAAGAAAATAACATTTGATTTGCATCAAAATTAGTTCTTGTTTTGTTGCTTTGATCAAATAACGGCGTGTTGCTTAAACTTCCTGCAACTGCTCCTGTATGTTCCTGAATAGTTTTTACCTGCGCCGTTGCTTTGTGTAAATTTGGTGCAAATTCGGCTTTTTTGGCAAAAATCATTCTTTCCGGTTGCGATTTCGTTGACTCATCCTTTTCAAGTTCATCAGCATTTGCTAATCTTCTTTTTAAAAGTAGTGCGTTATAATCTGTATTATCTGTTTTTAATCCAACTGCACTTGTCATGCGTTTAAACTCCTAATGATTTATTCCCAGTTTATCCTTTTCGTATATTAATAAAGTATTTCTTTCATGAAAAATTGCGCAATTTGATAAAATAAGATTTAAAACGTAACATTTCTTTACAATTCATTTTAAAAATCATTTATAGTTCAAAGGCGTTAATTGTTGCATTAACTTAACAAATTTGCACTATAAAACGACAAATGGTTTAATTAATACTGTTAATAGTCTAACCATTCCTTTCTTGACTGATGCGACCCTCAGTGGTCGCTTTTATTTTATGTATTAAACAAGCCATTGCAAAGATGCAGTTACGAGTGCAAAATAAACCGCTAATCCCAATACATCAATAGTTGTTGCAATAACAGGTCCGGAGGCTATTGCAGGGTCAATATTTATTTTTTTCAAAACAAACGGTGTAACCGTTCCTATGATTGTTGCTATCATCATATTTATTGTCATGGCTAACCCGACAACTACACCTAAAATAATATTATGGTGCCAACCGCATGTTATTATTGCGGTAATCACACCAAAAACCGCACCTATTAAAATACCGACTTTTGTTTCTCTCCAGATTTGTTCAAAAGCATCGCTTAAAGTAACCTGTCCTGTTGATAGCCCGCGAACCATAAGAGTAATACTTTGTGTTCCGATATTGCCTCCTAAACCTGCCAACAAAGGAATAAAAATAGCAGTTAAAGGTAAAATCGTAAGTGTATGGTCAAAATATTTTGCCACTATTGCAGCGACAAATTCACCGACTAAAGTAATTAAAAGCCATGGAGTTCTTGCTTTAACGGCAGGGAAAATTGCACCGTCCAAAATTTCATCTTCGTCTAAATTACCGGTTGCGATACCTGAAGATTGAAGGATTTCTTCCGTTGTTTCTTCTTCAACAACATCCTGAGCATCATCCCAAGTTACAATCCCTTTTAATTTCCCGTAATGGTCAACAACAGGAACTGCTAAAATTCCGTATTTTGAAAGCGTTTCGGCTGCAACTTCCTGATCGTCATCAACGTTAACTTTGACTAAGTCTTGTATCATGATATCTTCTACTTTTACATAAAGAGGAGTTGTAAATAAACTTCTCAAACTCAATACGCCCAATAAATGCCCTGCTTTATCGGTAACATATACATATAAAAATTCTACCTTGTCGGTTTCTGCTTTAATTCTTAAAAACGAAATAACTTCATCAACGGTCATGTCTTTATCAACGGTTAAGACATCGGAGTTCATGATACCGCCGGCGGAATCTTCCGGATAACTTAACAATTCTCTGATTTGATTTGAAATTCTTTCCGGTAATTTATTCAAATAGTTTTCGGAATCGCTGTCCTCCAAATCGCCCAAAACGTCAGCAACACTATCGTGAGGCATTTTCAGGATAATGTTTGAAGCCTTTTCTTCATCAATTTCGCTTAAAATTTCAACCTGAATTTGCGGACTTAAAAATTCCAATAACTCCGCTTCATCATCAAGCGGTAAGACATTGAAGCACAACAATCTTTCATCTTCCGACAATTCTTCAAAAATTTCGGCAATATCAGCGTAGTGCAAATTATCCAATTCTTCCTTTAAAAGATTGGTATCATCTTGCGCTATAACATC
>JAKSUS010000137.1 GCA_024408745.1 Candidatus Gastranaerophilales bacterium
TAAAACACAAAAATTATTTATTTGCTTTTGCTTTTTTTTCAAAGTCTTTAATTCTTTGTTGCTTTTCTTTTTCTCTTTGATTTAAGTATTTTTGATAAATTTTCTTTTGGTTATCATCTAAAATACCCATAAATGCTTCATCATAAGCTGCTCTTTGTTTTGCAAGCTCATCTCTCATGCCTTGAGATGCTTCTCTGTATTTTGTAAAGTTTTCTTGTTTTTTATCCTCAGATAAATTTTTAGTTGCTTCAGGCGAAACAAGGGCTTTTCTTTGATCTTCCATTTTTTTGCGGATAGTATCCATTTTTGCTCTTTGTTCTTCCCTGATTTTAGATAATTTTTGACTTTGTTCAGTTGTTAAATTTAATTGTTGATATGTTGATACAGATTTTGGAACTGAAGGTCCGTTTTGTTTTTTATCGCAACCTGTAACTGCAATTAAAGAGCATAAAGCTAAAGTTAAAACTAATTTTTTCATAATTCTCCTAAATGTTACATATTTACTAAACCATAATTATTTTACTACATTTTAAAAAAAATTAAAACAATTATTTTTAAAGGGTTGAAAACAGACTCAATATTTGTTATTATATAAATACGGCACAATAAGGTATGACTATGGGAAACGAGATTCAAGATATATTACTTGTTGATTACAAATCAGGGAAAGTAAAGTTCGATTTAACGTATGGTTATCTCGATAAAATTTATGATGCATTCAATTTCAGAACTCAAAAAACCGAAAATATTGAACAATTCATACTTAATCTTGATAATGAGAGCATGCCGGATAATCAATATTTGCTGTTAGAAGATATGTCCAATCAGGAAAACAAAGTTTATAATGTTGAATTAAATCTTGATGGCTTAGAGTATAAGGGTGTTGCTAAAATATCAAAATTTTTCAGTCCGCAAGGTTTGGGAATTAATCTGCATTTATTAGAGAACAATTAAAATATTATAATTTAACAAGTTAAATTTTATTTTAAATTTTCTTAAAATTTACTTAAAATTTTCTTGTCAGATGAAAAAAAAAATGTTATTATTTAATTATCTCGTGAATAGAGAGTGGTCAACCACTCTCTTAATTTTTTAATTAGGGGATATTAATGCAGTCAAGTTTTAACAGAAAAGAAATAATAGAAAAAATTACTCCTGTCATAGAAAATGCCGCTATGAAAAACGGGGTAATTCCTATTGAAATTGATTTTCAAAAAGAATCAGGAAAGTGGTTTTTGAGAATTTATATTTATTGTAATGACCACCCTGTAAGCCTTGATGATTGCGAAAATTTAACCAATTCAATAGATAATTTTTTAAACGACATTATTCCCGTTAAATATTATCTTGAAGTTTCAAGCCCGGGATTAGAAAGAAAATTTAAATCAAATCAGGAATTTACCATTTTTAAAGGGAAAAAAATAAAATTAAAATTGAAAAATCCTATTGATGAAACCAACACAAAAGTTTTTAACGGATTTATAGAAGATTTTCAAAAAAATATAGGTTTGATTTTTAAAGAAGAAAAAACAGAAAATATTTTAACAATAAAAGAAGATAACATTTTATCGGCACAGTTAATATTTGATGATTATAAAGGAGAAAAACATGATTAAATTCGGTTCGGCATTAATGGATGCTGTGGAGCAAATTGAAAGAGAAAAATCAATCAGTAAAGAAGTTATTTTACGTTCTTTATGTGATGCAATGGTTAGTGCTTACAAAAAGCAAATTCACGACAAAGTAGCAACAAACGTTAAAGCGGTTCTTTTTGAAAAGACAGGCGAAATCGGTATTTACAGAGAAAAAACAATTGTTAAAACAGTTGAAGATGAAAATCTTGAAATCACTTTGAAGGAAGCTAAAAAGTTAGATCCTGAAGCCGCTTTAGACAAAGTTGTTGATGTAGAAGTTACACCTGCAGATTTTGGAAGAATCGCGGCACAAGCAGCAAAACAAGTTATTACTCAACGTATCAGAGAAGCTGAAAGAGAATTAATTTTAAATGAATATATGAGTAAAAAAGGCACTTTGATGACAGGTATTGTTCAACGTGTTGAATACAGAAACGTTATTGTCAATATCGGTAAAACAGAAGCCATTATGCCCCCGAGAGAACAACTTAAAAATGAATATTATAAACCCGGTACAAGAATCAGAGTTTATGTTCTTGATGTTAAAGAAACAGCAAGACTTCCGCAAGTTATTGTTTCTCAAAACCATGAAAAAATCGTTCAGGAATTATTCGAGCTTGAAGTTCCGGAAATTGAAGACGGTTTAGTTGAAATCAAGAGTATTTCAAGAGATGCCGGTTACAGAACAAAATTAGCGGTTGCAGGAACAGACCCTGATGTTGATCCGGTTGGTGCTTGCATTGGTCCAAGAGGAAGCAGAATTCAAACTATCGTTAATGAATTGAAAAACGAAAAAATCGACATTATCAGATATTCTGATGATCCTGTTGAATATATCGTTAATGCTTTATCACCTGCGAAAATCGTATCAGTTGATATTATAGAAGATTCAGAAGAAGCAAAAGAAGCGGTTGTAGTTGTTCCTGACGATCAATTGAGTTTAGCAATCGGTTTGGGCGGTCAAAACGTTCGTCTTGCACACCGTTTAACAGGCTGGAAGATAGATATTAAGAGCCTTAGCCAAGCTGAAGAAAGCGGTTATTACGAACAAGAAGACTATCCTCAGGAAGAAGCTCAATACGAAGAAAATTCTGAAGAAAACTACGAAGAAGAAGTTAATGAATAATTCTTTAAATAATAATCAAATAACAGAGGAAGGTACAAAAAAAGTGCCTTCCTCTATTTTGCGAAAATGTTGTGCTTGCGGAAAAATCGTTGACAGAACTGAACTCATAAGAATTTTAACCGACCATAAAACAGGCAAAATTGTTATTGAACCTGATAATAAACAATTCGGCAGAAGTCAGTATTTATGTAAATCAGAAGAATGTTTAAAACTTGCTTTGAAGAAAAAAAGATTAAAACATTTATCGGATAATGAAATTGCGATTTTAAAAAATATAATTGTTAATTGATTTTTATTTTAACAACTGCTTTTTTGACTTTTTTAGCTTTATCAATCATTTGACAGGGAAGGTGTGCATCTTCCGGGTAGAAAATTATAAATTCATTTTCTTTTACTAAGTTTAAATCTGCTTTTCCGTTATAAAAAATAATATCTTTTTCTTCATCATATTCTGTTATTGGAGTAAGGTTTTTGAGCAATGAAACTCCCATTTGTTCTTCGCCTGAAATAATGTATTGAATATCAATATATTTTCTGTGGGCTTCAATGTTATCGGATATTTTGGTTTCGTATTCATCAACGTTGACATACATATTATCGCCGTCAAGGTAATGTCTGCCGATTTCTATATTTTTTAAATCGGTATTTTTTAAATATAATAAAGCCGATTTTATTTGAGGTGATAAATTAAAATATTTTTCGGCATTATCCAAAGTATCTTTAATCATAATTACTCCTTATTAAAAAAGGAAGCAGGTAATAAGCCGAATTCTGTAAGACTAAAAGCCTTTGATAATCATCTGTCTTGGATTACAGTTACCTGCAACCTCTAGCGATATAAGGAAGAACGGCGAACGACCTTAACTCTTCCAATCTTGCACTCGACCGGGGTTTACCTGACTAATATCTCTCGATATTATCGGTGGTCTCTTACATTAAGGGATAAACTCCCACCACCGTTGCACCATCG
>JAKSUS010000138.1 GCA_024408745.1 Candidatus Gastranaerophilales bacterium
AAATTTCCTGTTCTTCATCATTGTTAAAATATCCGTTATGAATGTAAACAAAATTCAAATTCGGCAAATCTTTTAAAAGTTCTGATTTTGCTTTTTGAATTGTATCTTCATCAGCGCCGACAAGTGCGACTTTTAATCCTTTTTCATTTGCTTCTTTTAATAAAGAGTATGCAAGTTCAATCCCTGGAAGTCTTTGTGTTTTTATTCCAATCATTTTTAAGCCGATAACAACTCCGATTCCGTCAGGAGTAACAAGATCTGCTGATTTAATTAATTCCGATAATTCATTATCTTTATATGAATTTGTAAGCATTTCAGGGTTGATTGTAACAACCTGCATCGGTTTTTCACTGTTTAATAAAAATTCTTTTGCATCATTTAAAGTTGTTATATCAATCGGCAAACCGAATAAGCATGCTCTTTTTCTTTCATTCATTATCCTATTTCCTTTACTAAAAAGTCCGCATTTTGCTGCGATTTTTTAACTAAAATATTGGTTTTTAATGCTGTCCTTGTCGGATTAAACTCTTTTAACCATTTTAAACCTGCAAGAAATTTATTTTCATTTAATTCCTTAATATCAATAAATTCTAATCCTAATTCGTTGCAAAATTCTTCTGTTTTAGGATCATAAGAAAGCATTAATATTGGTTTTTCCGAATTTATTGTGCAAAGTCCGGCATGAAATCTCATTGCAATCATATAATCCATTGATTGCAAAAGTTCGATATTCTTCTCAATATCATTACCTCTGCAAAGTTCTATTTTAGCTTTTGGTTGGGTTTCGTGCATAATTTTGCCTAAATCAATTAAAATTTGCAGATCAGAATTTTCCTGCAAGCATATCAATTTATAATCATATTCAATATAATGAAAATTATTTAAAACCGATTTAGCAATAATATTCAATTTTTCTTCGGTTAAATCAGCCCAGTTTCTTAACTGAATACCGACTTTTTTCTTGTCAATATTGCAGGAAATATCACCGTATACAAATATTTCCGGAGTTTCATCGGTTTTTGGTTTTGATGTAAATGCCCATAGTAAATCGGCAGTTAATTCCGATTTCACAACTCCGTTTGACATTAAGGTATCATAACTTTTTTCATCTCTCAAAGTTATTAAAGAAACTTTTTTCAAAAGTTTAAAAGTTAATTTTCTCATAAAGTTATTGTTGATAGGGCCAAACCCTTGAGACAACATTATAACTTTTTTCTTAAAAAACAAAGCCAAAGAAATTAAACTTAAATAATATCCCAAACTTTTTACGCTTGTAATATCCTGTAAAACGCTGCCGCCCGGAAATATCAGATAATCACAAGTTTTAATTTCATTAATTATATTTTTAAAATCAAATCTTTTAACCCCGGTTGCAGAATAAACTTTTTTTGCATATAAAGGATTTTCGGTAATTATGCTGATTTGTGCGGTTTTATAATAATAATGCAAAATATCAACGGCATATTTTAAAATTGCCTCATCACCAAAATTTCCAAAACCAAAATATCCTGCTAATACAAATTTCATAATTACTCTAAATTATTATAATGATTTAATACTGTTTCATGATTAGGAAGTGATTTTATTGCGCCAAGAGATTGAACCTGATAGTAATTAATAATCATTCCTAATCTCATTGCCTCAAAAGGTGTGTAACCGTTCACAATACCGTATAAAAATGCACCGTTAAATGCATCACCGGAGCCTGTTGTATCTGCAATTTCATCAACTTCAAGTTGTTTTTTTGTTATGATTTCGCCGTTATAACCTAAAGAAATATTTCCCTCGCTATCTCTGATTATCACATTACTTACACCTTTATCCATTAAAGTTTTTATTGCTAAATCAGGTGAAGTCCAGCCAAATAGCGGTTTTAAGTCATGATCAAAATTTGCAAAGAATATATCTATATAAGGTAAAACTTCTTCAAATGCTTCTTTTGCCTCTGAAATATCCCAAATTCGTGTTGCGTAATTAATATCGTAAGCAACTTTTACACCGTTATCTTTTGCAATTCTAAATGCTGTTTTAACTGCTTCATTTGCGGATAAAGAAAGCGATTGAGTAATGCCTGTTGCATAAACGATTTTGGTATTTTTAATATAATCAGGCGCAATATTTGCTTCACAAAGACTTGTTGCAGCAGTTTTCTTGCGATAATAAACAAATTCTTTTTTGTTGTTTTTACAACGTGCGACAATGTATAATCCGTTAGCGCCGTCAGAAAGTCTTATTTGACTTGTTTCTAAGCCTTCGGATGTGCAGGCTTCCATTAAAAAATCTTTTAGATAATCATTACCGATAACGGTAATATAACCGACTTTTGCTCCTAATCTCGATGCGCTTACGGCGGTAGTCATAGTATCGCCGCCAAAATATTTATTTAAAGTTTCAGCATAAGCAAGGCTTTCATTAGTTGATAATTCAGTTAAACTTTCGCCTATGCAAACTATATCCGTACTTTCAAACATAATCTCTCTTTTTCTTTTCTCAAATCAATTTTGAATTTATTATACAACAAAAAAGTATAGTCAACATATTTGGCTAAAATCAAGTGATTACTGTTCAGATTCGGGGTTTTCGTCAATGAATTTTTTGAAATCGGACGGTTTTAAATTTTGAATGAAATCGTGAAAATCTTTTGCGTCACGTTCTTCGTTAGGTTTATTAGTACTGATTGTTGCTTCGCAGACAACGTTTTCTGTCACATAAATCGGTGATTCCGTTCTCAAAGCGATAGCGATAGCATCAGAGGGACGAGAATCAATATTTAGTTCTTCGCCGTCGTCATTAACTAAAACGAGGTTTGCAAAATAAGTTTCTTCGCTGACATCATGAATTTCAACACGTTCCAACATAAAACCTGTTTCCGCCAAAATAGAACAGATTAAATCATGCGTCATCGGACGGGAAACTTCAATATTTTCGATTTGTCTTATGATTGAGCTTGCTTCTGATGAACCAATCCAAATAGGCAGAGCTCTAAGATTTTCTTTATCATTTAATACAACTATGGGAGAGCCTGTTCTTGTATCGAGTGCAATTCCCATAACTTTCATTTCTATCATAATTATTCACCTGAAAAATCTTCTTATATAATTATAAAATATCATGAATTTACAAATAAAACCACCTCTGCAAATTTCAGAGATGGTTTTATTATTTAAAAATATTATTTATTCGCTAACTTCAGCAGCGGCAGCAGCACGTTCTTGCTCTTTAATAATTTTGTAGCAATCAACGCAATAAACTTCTTTTCCTTCTTTTGGTTTAAAAGGAACAGTAGTTTCACAACCGCATTTTGAACAATTAACGGTGTATCTCTTTCTGTTGTTCAATTTTTGTTTTTTTCTTGCACTACGGCAATTGCTGCATCTTTTAGGAGTTGCAAATCCTTTTTCTGCGTAGAACTCTTGTTCTTCTGCGGTAAATACGAATGTGCAACCGCAATCTTCACAAGTTAGTTCAATGTTTTGGTAAGTGTTTTCAAACATGGTTTTTTCTTTCTTTTTAAATGTGACCATAATTATTATCTAATTTTTTTTAAAAAAAGTAAAGAAAAAATTTTATTAGTTTATAGTTGATAGGTTGAAGGGTTGAAGAGTTTGAAGATACTAAGATACTAAGGCTTTAATGAAGATACTAAGTTACTAAGGCACTAAGGCAGTAAGAGAAATGTTCTTAGTAACTTAGTGCTCCAGTGCATTATTGCCTTTTAGACCATGCC
>JAKSUS010000139.1 GCA_024408745.1 Candidatus Gastranaerophilales bacterium
ACATGGCTGATTATGACAGATTAAAGGAAGAAGTTTTACAGGAAGCATATCGAATTACTGATGCCGAACATGATAAAGTTGTTGAGGCAGGCGGTTTGCACGTTATCGGAACAGAAAGACACGAATCAAGACGTATTGATAATCAGTTAAGAGGTCGTGCTGCACGTCAGGGCGATTTAGGTTCAACAAAATTTTTCTTATCGTTGGAAGATGATTTGATGAGAATTTTTGGCGGGCAAAAAATTGCAAATATTATGGAAACTTTTAACATTCCTGCAGATATGGCTATTGAAAACCCTATCATTACAAAACAAATTCAATCTGCACAAAAGAAAGTTGAAGTTTATCACTTTGATATAAGAAAAAGCGTTATTGAATATGATGATGTTATGAATCACCAGAGAAAAATCTTCTACGAACAAAGAAGAAAAGTTTTGGAAGGTGATAATTTATATTCGGATATTGTCTTTATGGTTGAAGAAGAAGCAAAAAGAATTGTTCACAACTATTTTGACAGTGACACAATGGTAAAATCTGCAACTGATGAAGATTTTGCTATGTTTAATAAGTCTTTGTTTAATACATTTCCTACAATTAACTTGCTTTCAGTAAGCGAAATTAAATTAATGAAGTTTCTTGATTTGGAAAATGAAATAGTTGAAAGAGCAAAAGAAGCATACAAAGAACATGAAATAAATATTATAAAGTTCTTTAACTCTGCTATTCGTTCAGACGAAGACGAAGAACAAAAACCCTTCCAAAAAGATAATGTTATGCGAAGTGTTGAACGTGATATTTTATTGAGAATTATTGACGATAAGTGGATTGACCATTTGCACAGAATTGATGCACTAAGAGATGGTATCGGTTTAAGAGCTTACGGACAGAAAGATCCTCTTATTGAATATAAAAACGAAGCATTCCATATGTTTAATCAAATGATGGAAGAAATTAAAACCGAAACAGTTACCTTCTTATTCAGAACAAGATTTGAAGTACAACTTGCTGATATTGCACAGGAAACAGAAATTGAAACACAATTAACGCAAGGTGCACAAAACTTTGTATCTCCTCAGGAATTACAGGAACAATTATCAAGCGGTAAAATCGGAAGAAACGACCCATGTCCTTGCGGAAGCGGTTTAAAATACAAAAAATGTTGCGGAGCAAAGAAAAAAGATTAGTAATAAGCTTTAGGTATTGCGCTTAATCTGCTTTCCATTTTAGCTTTTTTGATTTTACAAAGTTCGTATATATGCCTGTATTCCGTAATAAGTTCCTGATTAACTTTAGGATTTTTTCGCAATTCTTTTAATTTATTCTGAATAAATTGCATTCTGTTTAAGATTTCAAGAACAGTTTCTTCTTTTTTCATAAATTCTTCATCATTGACATGTTTAAGAACTTTAACGGGTTTTTGGGTATCTTTTACTTTTTGTGCTAAAGCTGACGTATCAACTTTGACTTTTTGATGTGTGTGTTGTGCAAGTCGTCTGCCAACCTCAAAAGGATAATCTTTAAAATCTGCTAATTTGCCTGCAAGAATATTAGCGATAATGACATCAATTTGTTTTTGAATGTTTGAGGCAAAATCATGATAACGCACAAGTGCTTCGTTCAAACTGATATGCGACAATTCGTCATTGCAACCGGCGCAAACTCTTAATGTGTTGTTTATATGATTTGAATTGTCTTTGTATATTTGCATTCTTTGAGAATGTAAATTTGATAAGAGTGCACATAATATTTGTTCATCAGTTTTACCAACAAATGAACCTAAAGCTCTGCTCATGGTTGTTTCAACAACAGGAATAGTTTTAATTAAATTAATTAATCCTATTCTTTCCTCCGCCGTTGGAAGATGACTTATAAAATTCCTGTATATATTTCTTAATTCTTCTCGTTTTACATTAGCAGAAGCTAAATTTATAGTAAGATTATATGCTTTTTCATTTAAGTAATTTAATTCTTCTTGCTGTTCTTTTGATAAATTCGGTAATGCTTTTTTCATTTCAGCAAAAATACTGTCGCAAGTTTTTCTTTGAGCATCATTTTGCTCGTTATATTTATATAAATATGATTTTACAACATCAGTTTTTTTGAAAATTCTTTCAAACGTATTATTTGGATATAAAACGGAATAATATTCCAAAACATCAACTAAATGTTGTTCAAAAGGTTTCATTCTCGGTTTTAATTGTTTAAAAATTTCTATTGAATCTTTTGATTTTTTATAAAGAATTTTACCGTCTTTGATGATTGCTAAATAATCTTTGACATCATCACCTTTTAGAATTGATGTATTTAGAATTTCTGTTATAGAAGCATTTGGTTTTAATTTTGCTAAAGTTTTCATTGCCTTAAAAACTTTTTTATCTTTATATTTTTCTAACTCATTTGATTCAAAAATATCTTCACCTTTACATCTTAATGAAAGTGCATATTGGCTCATTTCTCTTGGCGTTAACATTAAAGAACCGCATTTTGCACATGGTAATTGCGGAATATTGGCAATAGTATCATGCTTACCATGATTAAAAGTGCCAAAAGCTGTATTATTTAATTTTGCAGAAATAAAATTTATCATCATATTTTTATTAAATAGGTGAAAAATTTTTTTTGCTATTCGGGTGAAGTTCTGAAAAGTTTTGTTTATTGTCCATGCCCATGCTCTATGCCATTTTTAGTTTATAGTTGATAGGTTGAATTGTTGAATAGTTTTTTCCATGCTCGGGCATGCTTTTTTCCATGTCATGCTGAACTTGTTTCAGCATTTTTTTCAATTTTTTTGTAATTTTCTTAAAAATTTACAAAAAATTACGACTAAAGTTGTACAAATTGTATACTAAAGTCGTATTTACTTTTAGTAAAACGTAGTTTATTATAATAATATGATGAATGAAATAACCCGAAAAATATTCATCATGTGTATTGATCATAGTTAATAAACACTAAAGGAGTAATCCGAAGATGCTTTCTGTCAATGCGAATATAACTTCGCTGATAGCACAAAACAATTTAACGAAATCCAATAATGCCTTGAAAACCTCAATCGAGCGGCTTTCTACGGGATTTAAGATTAACCGTGCTTCTGATGATGCGGCAAATATGGCGGTATCAAAGAACATGTCTTGTCAGATTTCGGGTACGAATGTTGCTCTTGACAATACACAACAGGCGATAAATCTTGTCCAGACTGCTGATGCGGCACTCGGTGAAATGCAGGATATGGCTCAAAGAATGAGAGAACTTTGCGTTCAGGCGGCGAACGGAACGTATTCCGATAAAGAAAGGGGTATGATTAATCAGGAAATCAAGTCGCTTTTGAGTGAGATTTATCAACAAAGAAATTGTGCAAAGTTTAATGAAATATATATTTTCGGCGAGGAAGAGTTGCCACCGTGGATGAATGCAGGTCCTGAAGTTGCAGAAACACCGGTTGAAAACTCCGCGGTTGAGCATCCGATTTTGCGGAGTGCTCCCCGACTTATGTCGGCTAATCCGTATACTGCTCCAACAAACGCAGACGAAACCCTTCCACCGACGGGGGAAGGAGCAGTTGTGGACGAGTTTACGAGTCCTACAAATGCGGATGAGGGGTCGACACTTGTGAAAAATTCAGCACCAATGCTTGCAGCAGCACCTAACGATACAAGCGAAACAAATGAAGAGCCACCTGTGGTGGCGGGGT
>JAKSUS010000014.1 GCA_024408745.1 Candidatus Gastranaerophilales bacterium
GATAATTTGAAATTGCATCATCATATCTTTCCATAGCCTGATAGCAGGCACCAATTCCCAAATAAACATCTTCTGAGGGTTTTTGAATAGATTTATAAACAATAATTGCGTCATTATAATCTTTTTTATTATACAGTTTTGTAGCTTTTTCAATTAAGGAAAACTCTATATCAGCATCGTATTCACTGAGCATTTGCGCAATTTTGTCATTCTTTGGATAAACTGTTTTGGCTGTTTTTAAAGTTTCAATTGCTTTCATAATGTCATTTTCTTGTTTGTATATTGTTGCAATATTCAAATAAGCATCAAGATTTTTATTATCTATTACTAATGCTTTTTGATAATTAACCAAAGCCTCAGAGTAATTCCTGTTTTTATGGAGTGTATAAGCATAAGTATAAATAACATCTGCATCGTTAGGCATTTTTTCTGCAAGCTTTGAAAGATAGTTCAAGGCTGATGCATCAGGTATTGTTGAAATCGTATCTAACAAAGCATCTTTAACATTAATATCAGAGGGATTGTTTTGCAAAAGTCTGTTATAAATAGCTATTGCCTCATCTTTTTTTCCCATTTTATCAAGAGTTGAAGCCTTATAAATATTAACGGTAATATTGTTAGGATTTGATTTCAAAATTGTATTATATAAATTTAATGCCTCTGCATAATTGCCTTTTTCCTGCATCAACGTTGCTATATTAAGTTGAAGAGTTTGATTAAAAGGTGAAAGGCTTTGAGCATTTTTATACTGAATCATAGCCATTTCATACTCTTTTTTGTTTTGATAAACCGCACCTAAATTCATTTGTGCTATTGCATCTTTAGGATTTTGTGCAACTTTTTTCTTCCAGATAGTTTCAAGTAAAGCCAATGCTTCATTCTTAGTTTTCGGATTTTCTGATGCAATATCAAGTTCTTTAACAGCAGCATCAACCTTTCCAAAGTTATATAAACTCCTGCCGAATTTTAAATGTAAGTTAGGGTCATTAGAATTTATAGCAAGTGCTTTATCATAATATAATGCGGCATTGTATTCGTTTGATAATGTCTTAAATACGTCCCCTAAAGCAATATAACTTTCATAAGCGCAAGACCTGTCTGTTGCCGCATTAATATATTCAATAACTGAAGCTTCAAATTCGCCTTTGCCTCTTAGTTCTTTTGCCTTTTTTAAACGGTTTTGAGGTGCTGTTGAAAATTTTTGAGAAAGCAAAACGCTGTCAAAATTTTTAAGAACAATATCAATGTTTTCATTCATTGTATTGGTATTGGAAGACTTATCATAATATTTTAAATAATAAATCGCACTTCTGTAATCGTTTGCGGCATTTTCAAGATTTATCCCCTGATTATAAAAGTAATTTCCGCGTGATGTATAAGCTACGGCAAGATTATTCCTTGCAGATGTGTGTTTTGGGTCTTTTGAAAGTGCTTTTTTAAAAGAGTCTATTGCTTCTGTATATTTACGATTTTGCAAATTGCTCATTCCCACGTCATAATAATCAATATTTTCATAAGGATTTTGAACATAATCTATCGCAAAAGTCATTTCAGGAACTCCGGCAAGTGCCAAAAATGAACAAATTAACAATGTATTTCTTTTAAAATTGCTGTTTTTCATAAAAACCTCTACTTCTTATTAAAACAAGATTAGTATATCAAAATGAATAATCTCAATATACTAATCTCTCAGGTAATTTAATTATATTAAACTTTCTAAAAATGCTTTTACGCCACTTCCAAGTTCAATATTTGCACCCAGTTTTTTAAGTGTTAATTCCAATGCACCGATTGAACCTATAACATCTCTTTCGCAAACATAACCTAAAGTACCCATTCTGAAAATTTTGCCTTTTAAGTCGTTTTGACCGTCAGCAACAACAATATCAAAATCTTCCTTTAAGCCTTTTCTTATATCTGCAACGGAAATTCCTTCAGGCGGTAAAATTGCAGTAATTGAATAACTTGCAAAATTATCATCATCAACAAATAATTTTAATCCCATTGCTCTGATTGCTTTTCTTAAGCCAAGAGCAAGTCTTTTATGACGAGCATAAATATTATCCAAGCCTTCTTCTTTCATCATTTTTAATGTTGCATTTAATGCACAAATTAATGAAACTGCCGGAGTATAAGGAGTTGTGTCTTTTTCAAGATTTTTCTTATGTGCTGCAAAATCGAAGTAAAAACTCGGGTATTTACATTCTTCGTAAGCTTTCATTGCTCTATCGCTTGCCATTAAGAAAGACAATCCGGGAGGAATCATAAAACCTTTTTGCGAACCTGAAATCAAAATATCAATTCCCCATTCATCAGGTTTAACTTCCATAGCGCCGACACTTGTAACACCGTCAACAACGCTTAAAGCACCATGCTCTTTAATGACTGCCAATAAATCTTTAATAGGATTAGCACACCCTGTTGATGTTTCACTATGAGTTAAAGTTACAACTTTAATTTCCTTATTAACGTCTTTTGCTAATCTTTCTTTTAAAGCATTTATATCAATAGTTTTACCGAAATCAACAACCATTCTTTCAACATCTGCACCTCTGGTTGTTGAAATTTTTGCAAGTCTTTCGCCAAAGTTACCTATAACCAATGATAAAACTTTATCACCGGGGTTTAAAATATTTGACAAAGCTGCTTCCATAGCACCTGTACCACTTGCAGTAAAAATAAATACGTTATTTTTAGTCTGGAATAACCATTTTAAATCAGCATAAATTTCTTTTAAAATTGCTGAAAACTCTGTACTTCTGTGTCCCATTGGGGCTTTACCCATTTCTAAAAGGGCAGTTTGGGGAACCGGTGTAGGTCCCGGAATCATTAAAAATTGTTTATCTCTCATATCTATCTCCTTAAAATAAATACTTCGCATGACTATTTTTACACAAAATAAGATAAATATGCTAATATATTAATATTTTTAACAATTTTTTTACTTAAATTTTATATTAGATTATTTACCCCGCATTTTATCTTCAATTTGATCGCCTATTGATAAACCTGCAATCTGTGAAGCAACACCAATAATGCTGCCAACTAAAAGTGGTCCCGGTGCTGCAAGCGCAATAAAAAGTCCTGCCACAGAACCTGCAACATATCCGCATATCATGCCTGCCTGTCCGTTAAAAGTTACATTTCTATTTGTTTGGTTAATCATTTCTCCTTGTGGTTTTATATGATTTGTTGAATTTTTTATTTGCTCTCTTACTCTAAAGTTCTGACCATTAATTTTTTGAATATACATAAAAACACCTCCATTAATTAATTCTTAAATGCTAAAAAATAATTTTTGTTAAAACCTTTAAATTCCTGTTTATTATCATTATTCTTTACATCTTCTTTTATTGCAAAATATTTTTCATTATCTAATTTTTTCAAAGATTTCATAACACCTATATATCCCGCTTTCTTTTGAAGATGAGCAAAGAATGAATTTAACATGTATGAAATTCCGACAATTCCTGCAAAAGCAGGTATTCCTAAAAATAATGCGGTTAATTTTAGTGATTTGAATTTACATTTAGGAATATTAGTGTTCTTTAAATTCATTAATGCTGTTCTTACTTCTTCTTTATCAATTTTATTGATTGCTTCAACCGGAGTATCTTTTAATTTATGCACAATAAGCATACCGATTTCCGAGCACATGTTTTTAATCCATTTAGCAAAAGGAGTATGTTTTAATTCATTATTTATAAAATCTTTCTTTGCATTAGGATTTATCATCATATTATTCAAAATTTGGGTTATATTTTGAATTTGTGTTGCTATCTTAGGATTGGTCAATAATTCTTTTCTTGATTTTTTACCAACAAGTAAAAATCTGTCTGCTCTTGTTTTTAAATCTTTATCTTGTTTTAGAATATCAAAAATTTCATCTATGTTTTTTTTCACTTTAGAGTCCTTGTCAAATATAATGTTTGATATTCTTTTTATTAAGTTAGTAAGATGAATTTTATCGGAGAAAAGTAAAATTGCCGGAAGCACAAATGCTGTCATTAATACAATACTTTTCAAAATCATAAGTGATTTTTTACCTAATTCAACGGCACCTTCCATATGCTCCGAATATTTTTGTGACATTTCATCAAGTTCATCAAATACAAAGAATATTTTTTCCTGCATTTTTTTAGCTTCTTTTTGTTGTTCATCAGATACATTAACTTGTTTTAATGCTTTATTTAACTTTTCTTCTTCTTTCCATGTTGTTTTCTTGTATTGTAAATATTCCTCTCTGTCTTTTAAATAAACAGGAATAAATTTAAAATTCTTAACTACTCTTTGGAAAATATTGAGTTTTTCATGATTTACTTTTACATCTTTAACTTTATCTAATTCTTCTTTATCAAAATAAGCTAATTTTGATAAATCTTTTGAAAATTCCTGTTTCATTTTATAGCGACCGACTTTTGCCGCTTCTTTTGTTTTTTTGTTAAACCAAATATTTATCGGTAATAAAATAAACAGAGGTGCATAAACAGAAATAGCAGTTTTTACAAGTTTGTTTGCTTTAGGAAAAACTAAACCTGCGATTTTATTAATAACATACATTGACGGGAAAAGTGCTGCAAAATTAAACAATCGTATTGTTGCAAAAGCTGCTTCGGCGTTTTCACAATACTTTTCAGCATTATTATTTATTTCTTTTATACCTGTCAAAATTAATTCTTTATCCTTTTTAGCTTCAAGAAGTTCTTTATCTGTATAGTTTTCCGATAATTTTGACTGTATTTTCTTATCAATGCCCAAATTTTCTTTGTATCTTTTCAGGTACTTATTATATTCTTTATCAAGATTAAGAGTAGATTTAAATGATTTAGATAAAGAAATATTTTTGTTATCTTCATCTTTAATATCTTTATCATTAATTGTTTTTGCTATTTCTTTTGCTTTTGAGATTTGCTCCAGAGTATAGGCAACGAAATTCTTTATGTCTTTTAGTTCAATATCTCTTGCTTTTGCTCTTGCAACTCTTGAAGCTTCAATTTGCTTTTTCGTTTTCCATAAGGTTAAAGGTAAATCCAACAAGTTTAATGCTGGAGCAATATATAAGAATGAAAAAGCCCAAAGCGGAAGATTCTTATGCTTTTCTAAATGTTTAAAACCTTTAAACATTGCCCAAAATGATACCCCTGACATAAATAGCATAGGTATCCCTAATGCAAGTCCGGTAACATGTGTAGTAGCAACCTGCATATTTTGTGCGGCATTTTCTGAAGCGTTATCTAAAATATTTACCGTTTTGATAACTATATCTGATTTTTCTTTTAATTTTTTATATTCATCAGGATTTTTATTTTTATAATTATCAAATAAATATTTTTTCTTTGCATATCGGGTTTTATTTTTTATATCCCAATCATCATACTTATGCCAATGCTTATGACAATCTTTTATTGTGTTTAGTATTTCCATTCAATTCCTTGAGTTAAACTGTATTTTATGATTTATCGGATAATTTATCACCAACTTTACTTACGAGAGCGGTACAACCTATTTGTGTAAGACCATATACTGCAGCAAGTGAAAGCCCGCCACTAACAGGTGCAGCAGCAACAGCGGCTAACGCAGCTACAGTCCCTATCAAATAACCGCAAAATCCACCGGTAATAGCGCCATCAGTATTGCCAAAAGATATATTTTGGTTCTTAAGAAATATATCACTTGCGTTTTGTTTAAAATAATTTGGAAATTGCTTTTGGGTTAAATCAGTTTGGTTATTTTTTAAATGAATTTCTTGACCGTTAATTCTTTGAATTTGCATGAAACACACCTCCATTAATAGATTTAAATTTATTAAGAGAGAGAGTTTACTTATAACAGCAAACTCTTTCTCTTATCATATTTAATTTAATTATCATTACCTGTAATTATATCTTCCGCTTTATCACCGCCAAGCATCCCTATAACACCGCCTGCGCCACCGGCTAACCCGATAGCTGCTCCACCGGCTAATGCTGATGATGTTACACCTGAGAGTAATGCTGCGCCAACCGGCGGACAAATACAAGCAAGTGCAACTCCTGCTGCACCTCCGAGAGTTAAACCTAAGAAACCACCGATGCCTGTACCTTTAAATGATATATTGTTGCTTTTTGAAACGAACACATCCTTTTGATTTGAAGTTAAACTTAAATTATTACCACAAGGTTTTGGCGGACAACTTGTTGCAGAATTTTGTACACTTACATTTTTTGTAGTAATTTTCTCAATAATCATGAACACACCTCCATTAGTAATAGTTTTGCTAATTATATAAAGATAGCAATGCTTTGTCAACATACTGTAAACAATAATTAAGATAATATTAATTTCTTTACCTTCATTATGTTTTATAATAAACTGAATAGTAGTTATAAGATAATGAGAGAGATTTTATTATGACATTAGATTTAGATTTTAATATTGAATGTGATTGTGTAATTTCTATAGGGCCTACTTGCAGAACTGCAGAAGCATTGGTAAGAAACAAACTAAGGATGTTTTCAAGTCCCTTTGATTGGATTGGTTTTTATTCCTTGGATAGCTTTTTTAATCTTCTTATAACTGACGGTAAAAATTTATTTAAAGATATTATTCGTTCTCCAAAAGACGACAGAGAACATACATATGGTATAATTGATGTTCCGACTAATACTCTTTCGATGCACGATTTTTTCAAAAACATTCCGTTTGAAGTTGCAAAGAAAGAAGTTTCGAAAAAAATGCATAAAAGATTCAAAAGATTAAATAGAATTATGAAACAAACTAAAAAAATGTGTTTTGTTTCAAACAGAGATGAAGATAAAGAACATTTTTTTGAATTAGCTAAAAAGCTTACAGAAGTTTATAATTTTTCTGATATTTATTTTATTAATATATTAAACAGAGAAGAAGAACAATTTAATGTTTACAAAAAAGATAATGTAGAACTTTATGAAATTTCTTTTAGTGATCCCGAATTCGTTTCTGATGACTTAATTAACAATCCTGATTCTTGGAAAGGCAATATCAAATGTTGGGATAATGTTTTAAAACATGTCAAATTAACAAACCGTATTAATTATAATAAATATTTCGTCCTTAATTTCGGTTTGTTTAAAATCACTTGTAAAAGAAACTTATAGTATTATGATTAACTTTTATCTAAATAATAATGTAATTGAAAATGTAAAAGTAGTCTTATTTGATAAAGACGGCACATTTTTAGATGACAATATTTATTGGGGCAAACTTGCCGAATGTCGAATTAAAGAGATAATAAGACATTTTAATCTTAACGACAATCTTTTTGAAGAATTATGTTTGGCAATCGGCCACAATCCTAACACCTGTAAACTTATTAAAAACGGGCCTGTCGGAGTTATGTCAAGAAATGAAGTTATTGAATTTATGGTTAATGAATTGCTAAAATATAATATTAATACCGATTTTGAAACGATATCAGAGATTTTTAACAAGGTTCATTCCGAATTTTTAAGCAATATGGAAAAATATGTAAAATTCATTCCTTATTCTGAAGAATTTATAAGAAAACTAAAACAAACAGATCTAAAACTTGCAGTTGTAACATCTGATACTTATGACCATACAGTTGAAATATTAAAAATATTAAATATTGATGATTGTTTTGAAGTTGTTATCGGAAAAGATAATTGCACTAAAGATAAAAAAACAGGTGAACCTGCGTTAATTGCATTGAAAAAGCTAAATGTTAATACTGATGAAACTATTGTAATAGGTGATGCTTTGATGGATTATTTAATGTGTAAAAATGCAAATCTAAAAGCTTCAATTCTTGTTGCAACGGGTCAAACTGATATTGAAGATTTACAAAAGTGTACAAATTTAGTTGTTAATAACTTGAGTGAGGTTACTGTTGAAAATGCTGACTGATATTTTAAAAAATAAAAATTGTTTTAAATTAATATGCGGCGCAGGGAACGAAGATGTTGTCGAAGTTGAAAGATTAGCATATTTATATTCACTTGCCGGTTGTCAGTTTTTTGATGTTTGCGCAAAAGAAAGCGTTATTAATGCAACAAAATCAGGACTTCAAAAAGCAGGAATAAAAGACCGATATATTTGTATAAGTGTAGGTTCAGAAAGTGATAAACACTTTTGCAAAGCACAAATTGATAAAAATCTTTGTGCAAATTGCGGAGCCTGCAGAGAAGTTTGCCTGCAACAGGCAATTGATGATAATTTTCAAATTAACCAAGTAAAATGTATCGGTTGCGGTAAATGTATTGATGTTTGCCCCAATAATGCAATTAATTTAATTCAGAAGAAAACTGATTTGAACGAACTCTTGCCACCACTGATAAATTTAGGACTTGATTGTATTGAATTTCACGTTGCCGGTGATGAAGATGATATACAAAAACGTTGGGAAAATATTAACCGAATGTTTGACGGAATTTTGAGTATAAGTATAAACAGAGCGAAAGCAAGTGATGAAAAGGTTGTAGAAATTGTTGAAAAAATGTTGTCAATAAGAAAACCTTTTACAACAATAATTCAGGCAGACGGTATTCCTATGTCAGGCGGAAAAGATAACTATAATTCGACTTTGCAGGCAATTTCAACGGCTGATTTATTTAAAGGAAAAAATTTACCTGCTTATATTATGGTTTCAGGCGGAACAAATTCCAAAACAAAAGAATTGGCGAATTTATGTAATGTCGATATAGACGGAGTTGCGGTAGGTTCGTTCGCAAGAAAAATTGTTAAGGAATACACATCAAGAGATGATTTTTTTGAAAATGAAGAAGTTTTAAACAGCGCTTTAGAAATTGCAAAAAATTTAGTTCAAAGCACAATGTAAGTTTATGAATTAAAAATTTAGATTTCTAATTGAATATATTTGTTTAAAGTATGCAAACATTTCAGAAAACTGGAAAACGTATTTTAAATTTTCAAAGAAACTATTGTTTTCATTATAAGATTTTATATTAACCATTTCCGAAAATAACTTTTTTGATATTTTTTCCTTTTTTGTATTTGGTAATATGGGTTCAATAAAGTTTTTTACTATTTCCTGTGTGTTTTTCCATTCCGTAAATGCTTCTTTATAAAATTGCTTAAATGCTTCTTCTTCAAGTTTTTTAGTAATTTCCTTACCATTTTTTCTTGTTTCAAGAATTTTTTTAAGTATATTTACACATTTATCCGTAGAATTTTCTTTTATCATCTTTTCTATTTCTTCTGTTGGTAATTCTTTAAAGTATTTTAAAAAGATTTCTGCTGTATTTTTTGAATAAGTTTTTATAGCTTTATCTGCAAGAGAAGGAGTACTCAATATTTGTAAATTTTGTCTTGCATGCTCTAATTCATGGACTAAATACCCCCACAATTCTTTTTTACCTAATTTTCCTGCATCAAATAATTGAAGATATTTGTTAGAAAATTGTATCACATGAGAACGTGGTATATATTGAGCTGCTAAATCATTAGATAATTCGTTAGCAAATATAAATTCAGGTGATAATCCTAATGGTATCCCATGTTGTTTACAGATAAGTTTACGTGCATTTGTTATGAATTCATCAACAGCCCTGTCGTATTGGTCTAGAAGTGATATTTTTTAATTTTTTTACACTTCTTTGTGCTGATAGTTCAACGGTATCACATGTTGTACTTGCAAATGGATTAATTATATTTTTAGCTTTTATAAAGCATCTCGCTGTAATTTTCTTTAAGATTTTGCCAACACTTGATACTGCTTCAATATTCATATATTAAATTCCTTATTTTGCTTATATATAAACATAGCAATAAAAAAATTTGCTATAAAAATAAACTATAGGAATATTTATGTTATTGGAAAAAATCATTTCAAATCACAATATAAATTTTAACCTTAATAAATAATTAAATTTGTTTTCTTTTTATGTTAATATTGTTCTTGTAATTTTATAGAAGGAAATTTGTACAAATGGAAGAAATGCTTGAAAAAATCCTAAGCATTGAAAAATCTTATAACGAACTTGGGGAAAAACTTTCCGATCCTGCAATAATACAGGATTACAAAGAATTTACGAAATTATCCAAGTTGCGTAAATCAATGGAAGAAACAGTTGAACTTTACAAAAAATGGAAAGAAGCATCTAACACTTATAATGAGTCGGTTCAAATGGCAAAAGGTGAACAGGATGCAGAAATGAAAGAGTTTTTAAATAATGAAGCACAAGCAGCTCAAGACAAAATGGACAGATATAGCGAAGAAATGAAAATTTTATTACTTCCTCGCGACCCTATGGATGATAAAGATATTATGCTTGAAATTCGTGGCGGTGCAGGCGGTGATGAAGCAAATATTTTCGCGGGCGACCTTATGAGAATGTATATGAGATATGCCGAAAAACAAGGCTGGAAAGCACAGGTTTTAAGCATAAACGAATGTGAAGTCGGCGGAGTCAGCGAAGTTGTTATTTCTATTCAGGGCGATTGCGTTTACAGTAAATTAAAATACGAATCAGGTGTTCACAGGGTTCAAAGAGTACCTCAAACCGAATCGCAAGGTCGTATTCACACAAGTACGGCAACAGTTGCCGTTATGCCTGAAGTTGAAGATGTTGAAGTTGATATTAACCCGAATGATTTGGAAATTTCAACTGCAAGAAGCGGTGGTGCAGGCGGACAAAACGTAAACAAGGTTGAAAGTGCCGTAAGAATTTTCCATAAACCGACAGGAATTATGATTTTCTGTACGGAAGAAAGAAGCCAACTTCAAAACAAAGAACGTGGCATGCAAATTTTGAAAGCAAAATTGTATGACATGGAAGTTCAAAAACAAATGAAAGAAATCACCGATTTAAGACGCTCGCAAGTTGGTTCAGGCGACAGAAGCGAAAGAATCAGAACCTATAACTTCCCTCAAGGCAGATTAACTGACCATAGAATAGGACAAAACTTAAATGTCTGGACTGTTATTGAAGGCGAATTAGAAGAGTTAATCGGTTTATTGATTAACTTTGACCAACAAAAGAAATTAGAATTATTAGCAAAAAATGCTTAAAAGGAGATATTAATGGATAAAGTTACAATACGTTCCGACAGGGACACAGATTATACATTTTCTTACAAGGGTGAAGACGTAGTTTTACCCGCAAGACAAGTTTTAAGTATAGCAGGAGGCTTGCAGGACGTAGTTCTTCCTACTACTGTTATGAAAATCATGAACAATCTTATTGTCATAAAGGACGAAAAAGGTTTAAAATAGATTTGTACATATTAGCGGAGTAAAAGTTATGCGTGCAATTGATATTATCTACAAGAAAAAACGTGGTGAAGCTCATACAAGAGAAGAACTTGAATTTTGGGTAAAAGGTATTTGTGATGGGACTATTCCTGATTATCAATTAACGGCATGGCTTATGCTTGTTTGTATGAACGGTATGAACTTTGAAGAAACCGCTATTTTAACGGAACTCTTTGCAAAAAGCGGAACAATTTTAGATTTAAGTGACATAGCAGATTATATTCTTGATAAACACTCAACAGGTGGTGTCGGAGATAAAATTTCATTGATTTTAATACCTTTAATGGCTGCTTGTGGAGGTAAAATTGCAAAATTGTCAGGCAGAGGCTTGGGACATACAGGCGGAACTATTGATAAATTAGAATCTATCAGCGGTTTTAATACAGGTTTATCTATTGATGAATTTAAAAAACAGGTTAAAGATATCGGTTGTGCACTTGCTTCTCAAACAACCGACTTAGCTTATGCGGATAAAAAGTTCTATGAACTTCGTGATGTAACAGGAGCGGTTGATTGTTTGCCTTTGATTGCATCAAGCATTATTTCAAAAAAAGTTGCATCAGGCGCAAATGTAATTGTTTTAGACGTTAAATGCGGTGATGGTGCAATCGTTAAAACAAAAGCAGAAGCCGAAGAATTATCAAACTTAATGGTAGAAGTTGCCAAGAGGTTAAATCGCTCTATTACTGCGGTTATTTCTTCAATGGAAGAACCTTTGGGACACAATATCGGGAACTCTTTGGAAATCATTGAATCTGTTGAAGTTTTAAAAGGCAGAGGTCCGAAAGACTTGGTTGATTTAACCTTTGAATTAGGAGCAGTTCTTTTAACAAAATCTCATATTGCAGAAAATAAAGAAGCAGCAATAGAATTAATGAAACAACGCATCAAAGACGGAAGTGCCTTAGAAAAATTCAGAGAATTGATTAAATGCCAAAATGGTGATGACTCGTGCATTGATGATTATTCAAAACTCCCGCAGGCAAGTATAATTAAGCCTTATGTTGCTCAAAAATCAGGTTATTTAAAACGAATAAAAGCACTTGAAATTGCTTTAGCTTGTAAATTATTAGGTGCAGGCAGAGAAAAGAAAACAGATGAAATTGATTATTCCGTCGGAATTATTTTAAATAAAAAAGTCGGTGAAAAAATTGAAGCAGGTGAAAAACTTCTTGATATATGTGCCAATGATGAAAGCAAGATAGCATTAGCAGAAAACATGTTAAAGAATGCTTTTGAAATTGTTGAAGAACCTACAAAACCCGAACCATTGATTTATAAAATTATAGGGTAAGCATGCTCCATGCCAAAAGCATGCCGTTTTTAAGTAAAATTTCCTTTCGGTTTTTGAAAAGTACATTTTCCAACAGGAGAAATGTACGACTTTAGTCGTAAAAATTGTATACTAAGGTCGTATTTACTTTTTTTAAAACATAG
>JAKSUS010000140.1 GCA_024408745.1 Candidatus Gastranaerophilales bacterium
TCCTTTATTAAAATAATTTAATTACATTTGCGCCATAATAAATAATAAGTAAAGTTATTCTCGCAAGAATCACTTGTATAACTTTTTATATTAACTTTCTTCCAATTTCAATATGTTTATAATAAAATAAAACCATAAAGAGAGTAAAAAGGGGTTAATTATATGTTTAAAACCGCTATTGAAGCACGAAAAGCACTTGATAATAAAGAAATTAGTGCAAAAGAATTATTGGATTCTTATTATGAAAATATTGATAAAGTTGAAAGCGATATTCAAGCTTTAAATGCAATTACAAAAGATATTGCTTATGATACCGCTAAAAAAGTTGACGAAAAAATCGCAAATGGCGAAAAAGTACCGGCTTTGGCAGGTATTCCGTTAATTATTAAAGATAACATTTGTGTTAAGGATACTTTAACAACGGCATCAAGTAAAATGCTTGAAAATTTTGTATCACCTTATAACGCAACTATTGTTAATAAATTAAATGATAATTTAATTCCTATTTTGGCGAAAGCTAATTTAGACGAATTTGCAATGGGCAGTTCAACCGAAAACAGTGCATTTAAAGTTACCAGAAACCCTCTAAACTTAAATAAAGTTCCGGGAGGAAGTTCAGGCGGTAGTGCTGCAAGTGTTGCAGGTAAAGAAGCATTATTATCATTAGGTTCAGATACAGGCGGAAGTATCAGACTTCCTGCAAGTTTCTGCGGTATCGTAGGTATGAAACCGACCTACGGACGTGTTTCAAGATACGGTTTAATTGCTTTTGCAAGCAGCTTAGATCAAATCGGACCTTTCGCAAACTGTGTTGAGGATACTGCTTTATTATTAGAAGCAATTTCAGGTTACGACCCTAACGATTCTACTTCTATTAACACACCTGTTCCTGAATATGCAAAAAATCTTAACCCTGATGTTAAAGGCTTAAAAATCGGTGTTATTAAAGAATTATTAGGAGAAGGTGTTCAAGAAGAAGTTAAAGAAAATGTAGAAAAAGCAATTCAAAAATACAAAGATTTAGGTGCAGAAATTATTGAAGTTTCTTTGCCTAACGTAAAATATGCCATTGCAGTTTATTATATCCTTGCAACAGCAGAGGCAAGTTCAAACTTAGCAAGATATGACGGTGTAAGATATACATACAGAACAAATGATGCCGATAATCTTATTGAAATGTTTACTAAATCACGCTCAGAAGGATTTGGTGATGAAGTTAAACGCCGTATTATGTTAGGAACTTATGCTTTGAGTTCAGGATATTATGATGCTTATTATAAAAAGGCACAACAAGTCAGAGCCTTGATTAAACAGGATTATGATAAAGCATTTGAAAAGGTTGACGTATTGTTATCACCAACATGTCCGACAACTGCTTTTGATATTAATTCAAAAGTTTCTGACCCGATTAGCATGTATTTAACCGATATTGCAACAATTACCGCTAACTTGGCTGGTGTTCCTGCGTTGAGTTTGCCTTATGGGGTTGATAAAGAAAACATGCCGGTTGGTGTTCAATTAATTACAAATGTTTTGGAAGAACAAAAATTATTGAATATTGCTTATGCACTTGAACAGGCTAAATAAAGGAAAATAAATGTTTGAGTCATTATCCGACAGGTTACAAAATATCATAAGAACAACAAGCGGTCAGTCTAAACTTACTGATGAAAATATGCAGGAAGCATTTAGAGAAATTCGTCGTGCTTTCTTGGAAGCAGATGTAAGTTTAAAAGTTGTTAAGTCTTTTATTTCAAACATCAGAGAAAAAGCAGAAGGTCAAGAAGTTTTAAAGAGTGTTTCACCTACACAACAATTAATTAAAATTGTTAATGATGAAATGGTTGAACTTTTGGGCGGTGAAAATAAACCGATTAATTTAGACGGAAATCCTGCAATGATTATGATGTTAGGTCTGCAAGGTTCAGGTAAAACAACTTCTGCTGCTAAACTTGCGGTAAAACTCAAGAAAGACGGTAAAAATCCTTTGCTTGTTGCGTGTGATGTTTATCGACCTGCCGCTATAACTCAACTTCAAACATTAGGTAAACAAACAAATACAGAAGTTTATACGGAAGAAGGTTCAACTGATGTTGTAGGAATTGTCAGAAATGCAAAAGAATATGCACTTAATAATCATTTTGACGTAATGATTATTGATACGGCAGGAAGATTACAGATTGATACTCCTATGATGGCTGAATTGCTTTTGATTGATAGAACGTTTAATCTGTCTGAAAAGTTATTGGTTATTGACTCAATGATAGGTCAAGAGGCAGTAAATGTTGCACAAAACTTTGATGAACAACTATCCATAACAGGTATTGTTTTAACAAAGTTGGATGGTGATTCAAGAGGCGGTGCCGCATTAAGTGTTGTATATTCTACCTGTAAGCCGATTAAATTTACAGGTATGGGTGAAAAACTCGATGCGTTAGACCCGTTTTACCCCGAAAGAATGGCTCAGAGAATTTTAGGAATGGGCGATATAGTTTCACTCGTTGAAAAAGCACAGGAAAACTTTGATGAAGAGCAAGCAAAAGAACTCGAAAAGAAAATGAGAAAAAAAGAGTTTACTCTTGAAGACTTTATGAACTTACAAAAACAATTAAAAATGTTAGGTTCTTTTGGGCAAATTTTAAATATGTTACCAATCCCGGGACTTGATAAGAATACAAAAGATATGCTTGCAAATCAGGGTGAAAAGCAAATGAAAAGAATTGAGTCAGTTATAAAAAGTATGACTTTAAAGGAAAGACAAAAGCCTGAAACGATAAATGTAAGTCGAAAGAAAAGAATTGCAAAAGGCTCAGGTATTCCTGAAGAAGAAGTAACGGCTTTTCTAAAACAATTTGAAATGATGCGTCAGATGATGCAAGGTATGACAAAATTTTCAGATAATATGAAGAAAAACCCGATTGCAACGAGAAATATGATGCATAATGTTTTAAAAAAAGCTAAAAAAGGTAAAATTAAACATAAAAAAAGAAGATAATAAAAACAGGTTATAAAATATAACCTGTTTTTTATTTATTTAATCTGAGTTTTATGCTAATTTTTGAGCTTTAACAGTTAATTCGGGTTCACCGAGTTCTTTTAGTAAGCATTTTATAACTTTTGGCATTTGACAAACAAATGAATAATTCCCTGAATTAATTGTACATTCAGCACAGTTATGATTGCTTTTATAGCATGCTATTGCTTGTCTTGTCCAATTTTTACTGATAGAGCCTGATAATGTTTTTCTTTTAGATCTGTACTTTCTGTCTGTTGCAGGTTTTGCTAATGTGTTTCTTTTGGTTAATGCCATGTTTTTTATCCATCCAAATTAACTATTACTCTTAAATACTACAAGTAATATCATTTGAATAAATCATCTTAACAGTTGAATTTTTAATTATCAAAAACTCCAAATTGAACCCATGCCAACGGATCCGGTCTTGGAGTGTAGGCTTTTGCAGGAAAATGTGTAGGTTTAGGTCTGTTGCCGTCAGACGCATCATAAAATCTCAATTCATATCTTCCGCCGGAATAAACTGTAAAGGCACCGGTTAAATAGTTATCATGTTCGACATTATAATCTTTTCCGATTGCCAAGGTATCACCATAAATCGGTGAAAGTCCGTTCTTTTTAATTAATAACATTCTTACTGTTTCTGATTTAAAACCTTTT
>JAKSUS010000141.1 GCA_024408745.1 Candidatus Gastranaerophilales bacterium
TATCATTTTTAAACATTACCTGAAATTTTTGCATAATTCTTATCCTTATATTACTATTCCTGTTTTAATAATACAGAATTTAGCAAAACAAGTCAATAAATTTAAGGCAGTAGGGCATTATGGCACTAAGTTACTTATTCGGTGCAAAAAATTGCACCCTACGATTTCTCTATTAAACTATCTTACTGCCTTAGTATCTTAGTGCCTTGATAACTATTCACCTGTTCACCTTTAAACAAAAAACCTTGTTGGCAAATAACTTCATTGGTGATAGCATTAACTTATAAATTAAAGAGAGGAAGTTATATGAAAAAGATTTTATTATTGTTTTTTGTAATGTTTTTTGGTATTCAATTATCAACTCAAGCAGCAGATACAACTGCAAATGCAACAAAATGGACAACCGAAAACGGTTTAGCAAGAGTTAAAAATATAGGAACAAATATTTTAAGTAAAAACAATTTACCGACACAAGTGTCTTTTACCGTTGTTGAAACTGATGAAATCAATGCTTTCGCAAGCGGTGAAAAAGAATTATGTGTTTATACAGGACTTTTAAATTACGTTAATGATGATGCTGAACTTGCAGGAGTAATCGGGCATGAAATAGGGCACATCGTTAATAATCACGTTGCAAAACAAAGTATTTTTGCATCTCTTGCTCAAACCGCTATAAACAATGCCAAAATCAGCGATACTGCTAAAACAACTGCTAATATTGCAAATGAATTAGTTTTCTTAAAAGTTTCAAGAAATGATGAATACGAAGCTGATATTACAGGTGCCGATTTAATGGTAAAAGCCGGTTATAATCCCTTAGCTATGGTTTCAGTTCTTTATAAAATCAGCGATAACTATTTCGATTTTACATCAGACCACCCGTCAGGTGATAAAAGAACAATGTATTTATACGATTATTTAACTTATACTTATCCTGATAAAGTCAAAGCAGGTTATAATTCAGAAGCCTATACAAAATTTTTGGCTTATGCAACTCCTATTGTTGAAAAAAGGAATGCAAATGCTAAAAAATTAGCAAAATTCAACAAAGAACAAGCCAAATTAAAAGTAAAAAGAGAAAAGAAATTGAAAAAATATCAAAATGCAAATAACACAGCAGGTTGGGATGCATCTTTCTCTTTATTACAATCTTTTGCACAAGCACAATAGGTTATGTTAAAATTTCATTATGAATACTGATTTTTACAAATTAGGAATAATAGGAAAACCTTTAAGTCATTCCATTTCACCCGTTATTCAAAAAACAGCTTTGGATAGCGTTAAATTAGGTGGAAGTTATGAAAAATTTGAAATTGATGCCGAAAATATTTTTAAAGCATTGGAATTTTTTAAAAAATCAAATTATAAAGGTTTTAATGTAACTATTCCTTATAAAGTTGAAATACTTAAATATTTAGATCAAGTTGCCGAAAGCGCAAAAAACATCGGTGCCGTTAATACCGTTAAAATTTCCAAAAACGGAAGTTTAATGGGCTTTAATACGGATATTTCGGGTTTTTACAGTTCTGTTTTGAAAAAAAGAGAAAAAATAGAGAATGCTATTCTTTTCGGTTCAGGCGGAGCTGCACAGGCAGTAGTTTTCGGATTAAAAGATTTAGGTTGCAAGCATATTTGCGTTTATACAAGAAACTTTGGGAAAACAAAAATTTTTGTTGAAAAATTAAAAGATAAAACAAATATAGATTTTTCAGTTAAATTAATTGAAGATAATATAACCTTTGAAAAAGCAAATATATTAATAAATTCAACACCTTTAGGGACAAAAGGCGAGAATGAAAACTTATCGGTTGTTTCTAAAAATAGTTTGGAAAGTTTAAATAAAGATGCACTTATTTATGATTTGGTTTATAACCCACAGGAAACTTTACTCATAAAATATGCAAAAGAATTGGGATTTGACTATATAAACGGGCTTGAGATGTTGATTATGCAAGGTGCTGAAGCCTTTAAAATATGGACAGGATTAGAGCCTGATATTAAAAAAATGCAAGATAGCGCGAGAAAATATTTTTTAAATATATAATTTGGAGAGGAATAAAAATGGATATAATTAAAAAACAACGTATAAAATCAGCTTATGAAGGTGAATTTTTTAGAGAAAACGGTCATGAAATTGTTAATATTTTAGCAGACTACTTAAATGAAACAGGAAAAGATGAAAAAGAAAAAATGTTTTCATCTAAAACTCCTGATAAGATTAGAAACATTTATAATTCTGATTTTTCAAAAGCCTCTGAAAAAAATTTTACGGATATTATAAAAGATATTTTTAAAAATATTACCCCTTTGCATCACCCTAATTATTTAGGGCATCAAGTTTCCGCACCACTTCCTATGAGTGCCTTATCTGATTTAACAATGGGATTATTAAATAATTCCGATTGCGTTTTTGAAATGGGAAAAGCAGCAGCAGGAACGGAAAAAGCAGTTATTGAATGGATGTGCAGAAAAATCGGCTATGATGAAAAAACTTCAAACGGCATTTTAACCTCAGGCGGAACTTTAGGTAATTTGACAGCACTTTTAGCAGCAAGGCAAGACAGAGCAGGTTATGATATTTGGACAAAAGGTGTTGATAATCAAAAACCTCTTTGTGCTTTGCTTTCCGAACAATCACATTATTCCGTTTCAAGAGCAATTTCAATAATGGGTTTAGGCGAAGAAAACGCAATAAAAATTCCTTGTGATGAAAATTTTAAAGTTAAAGTTGATGAGTTAAAACGACTTTATGAAAAAGCAACAAGTGAAGGCAAAAACGTTTTTGCGGTTGTTGTTGGTGCTTGCTCTACTGCAACAGGTAAATTTGATGATTTAGAAAGTATTGGAAAATTCTGTAATGAGCATAATATTTGGTTTCACGTTGATGGTGCACATGGTGCTCCAACTTTACTTTCGGATAAATACAAACATTATATGAAAGGTATTGAAAGAGCAGATTCAGTAGTTTGGGATGCTCATAAAATGATGATGTTTCCTGCTTTGGTTACAGGAGTTTTATTTAAAAACGCAAAGGTTTCTCATTCTACTTTCTCACAAAACGCATCTTATATTTTAGATAGGGTTTATGATGAAAACTGGTTTGATTTTGGCTTAAAAACAATGGAATGCACAAAACCGTTTTTAAGTTTAAAACTATATTCCAATTTAAAATATTTTGGCGAAAAATTCATCGGCGATTACATAGAAGTTATGTATGATTTAACAAAAGAATTTGCGGATGTTATACAAAAAACGGAAGATTTTGAACTTGCAACATATCCTGAATCAAACATTATTTGTTTCAGATACCTGAATGATAAAGTTGAAGATATAAATGAATTTCAAAATAGGTTAAGGAATAAACTTTTAGGGGAAGAGAATTATTATATTGTAAAAACTGTTTTAAACGGAAAACAATATCTTCGTTGTACAATTATCAATCCTTTAACAGAAATGAAACATCTTTTGAATTTATTAGATGACATAAGAAAAATTGCAAAAGATGCATAATTTTATCGGAAATTCAATATTCATCATAATATTAATTACTTGTTAAAAAACCATATTTGTAGTTAAATAAAATTGAATAGGTATTTTTTACCTGTTTTACGAAGAGTTTAGAATTTTCCGGAGGCAATTTATGGAACTTTTAAAACAAGGAGCCGTTCT
>JAKSUS010000142.1 GCA_024408745.1 Candidatus Gastranaerophilales bacterium
CTCTTTGCATTTGTTATGATGGATTGCTCCGTCACTTCGTTGCTCGCAATGACGTTGAGGGAAGATAGTAAAAGACCGGCGATTTTGTGTGTCGTCGGTCTTTTGGGATTAAAGATTTATTGTAATGAGATAAATATAATGATAAAATAAAATCGGGTAGTACCGAACCTCCACCCACACACGTATTTTACTAAGAAATCGGTGGCGAAGGAGGTGATAGCCTGAAAAGAGAACAAATAAAAACTGCCATAATGGTAGTTATAGCAGTTTTAAAGTTCATTTTATCATTGTTATAGGGTACTAAGTCAAGCCTTAAGGAAAAAGCACTTCTTTAGGGCTTGCCCCTATATAAAATATTATATCATTATTTTTAGTTATTGCAAGAATGAAAAAAGACCGGCGATTTTGTGTGTCGTCGGTCTTTTTTGAATTTTTTTATGTATTGTTAGGCAAATACGCCCAACCTACGAAACTTGTATTGCTATTATTCTGCTGCAGCAGGACAACTTTCAACACCTGTTTTGTTTTTGTCCATTTCAACTTCACCTGTTTGACAAGTTGATCTTGTGTAACAACCTGTTTTTGGGTATTTAGTATTATCAGTTTCACAAGGTTCTGTTCCTTCAGGACAACACATTTTAGTACCTGAAGTTAATTTAGCAGTTGTCATAGAAGAACCTGCACTTCCATATAAATATTCATAACCTTTATTTGTCGTATTATCAAATACCATAGGTCTAACACCAGCCATTGACATAGAAAAATCTAATCTGTCTGTTCCTGCTGATTTTGTAGCTGCAAAACCAGTAGCAGGTAAAGCAGTTGTATCATTCATTGCAGATTTAGTACCTTTGCCTAAACCGTTAGTATCAACGACAACAGCACAGTTACCACCACCATGCCAAGAGTTAGCATCAATAGTGAAGTTATCACCACAAACATCTACCATTGCCATATCAGCAGCAGGTGACGGTGCATAAAAAGCAAAAACCATACCGTCAGGAGTTGTTATAGTGTTACTGCTTACTGAACCTGACATAACAGTAGCCATACAACTTGCTAAATCTTCATTAGAACGAGCAGTTGTAATAGTACATTCAACTTCTCTTGCTCTAAGCAATTGAACTGCCTGACCTAAAACAGATGCTGCTTTTTTAGCGGCAACTTTTGCTTGTTGATCTGATGTTGAGTTCATCAAGGTCGGAATAGTCATCGCAGCAACTACACCGATAACCATCAAAGTGGTTAAAACTTCGGCTAAAGTAAAGCCGGCTTTCATACTTTTCATCATAATTTAATAAACCTCTTACTTATTAATTACCAATACTTACATTATTGATTATACAGTATGTTTATTAAAAAATCTACCGTTTAGGGAAAATATTCTCGAAAACACTATTTATTATTGAGTTTTAATTTGTAAAGAAAAATTAAAATAATAAAAAGTCCACGCAAAAAGCATGGACTTTCTATAAAAATAATTAATAATTATTTATCATCTAAAGCAGCAACACCCGGCAATACTTTTCCTTCGATAAATTCTAATGAAGCACCGCCACCTGTTGAAACGTGTGAGAAATCTTCCGCTTTAAAGAATTTTTTAGCGGCACTAACTGAATCGCCACCGCCGATAACTGATGTTGCACCTGCTTTTGTTGCATCAACAACTGCCTGAAGAACCGCTTTTGTGCCTTCTGCAAATTTAGGATTTTCAAAAGCACCAACCGGTCCGTTCATCAAAATTGTTTTTGAAGATTTAATTACATCAGCAAAGGCTTTTCTTGAATTTTCACCTGCATCAACACCTTCAAAACCGTCAGGAATTTCGTTAATATTAACGAATATGTATGTGCCGTTGCCTGAAAAAACATAAGTAACCAAAACGTCAGTTGACATAACTAAATTAACGCCTTTTTCTTGTGCTTTCTTTTCAATTGCTTTAGCAACTTCTAATTGGTCGTCTTCACAAATTGAATTACCGATTTTTCCGCCTCTTGATTTTATGAATGTATAAGCCATGCCTCCGCCGATAATCATGTTATCAACTTTGTCTAATAGGTTTTCCAAAACACCGATTTTTGAAGAAACTTTTGCACCACCAACGATAGCAGTGAAAGGTCTTGTCGGATTATCAAGTGCTTCAGATAAACATCTGATTTCTTTTTCCATTAATAAGCCTGAAACGGCAGGTTTTAAAACTTTAGCCAATTTAGCGGTTGAAGTGTGATTTCTGTGTGCAGCACCAAATGCATCGTTTACATAAAAATCACCTAATTTTGCAAGTTCATTTGCAAAAGTCATATCATCATCTTTTGCTTCTTCTGCTTTGTAATAACGGATATTTTCCAATAATGCAACTTGTCCGTTTTGAAGTTTATCAACATAGTTTCCTGCTTCTTCAACGGAAGGAATGAAAATAACTTCTTCACCTAAAATTTTTGACATATATTTTGCAACAGGTGCTAAAGTAAATTCAGGATTCTTTTCTCCTTTTGGTCTGCCTAAGTGTGCCATTAAAATAATTTTTGCACCTTTGTCTTTAAGGAATTTTACGGTAGGTAAAATTGCCTGAATTCTCGTATCATCAGTAACGTTTTTGTTTTCATCCAAAGGTACGTTAACATCAACTCTGATAAGAGCCTTTTTGCCTTGGATGTCGCCTAAGTCTTTGATTGATTTTTTCATTGTTCTAAGTCCTCTCTTAAAAAATCATTTTACTATTTTATTTTATCAAAAACAAAAAATAATACTAATAAATGATGTAAGTTGTAAATTAAAATACTATCATTAAATAAATTGCAGTAGTATAATGTAATAAGAAGGATAAATAAATGACTCAACATTTTCCGAACGGACAACAAATAAAAACAAGAAAAGCAGTTTTGATTTTGATGAAACATTCTGCTCCGCCTTTGGTTTTATATGTTGATGAACCGGAAGAATTATATGAAGAATTAAAAACAGCAATTAAAACAGCAAATAATGCAATGCCTAAAATGATTGAAAAACAAGCAAAAGGACCTGTTAAAAACTTTTGCGTTTTAGATACCCAACTTGCAGGTGTTGCAATTCAGGAAGAAAATTACTTGTAGAAATAAGGATATATTTATGTTACCTATCATTACCGAAGAACATAAAAGCACAGTATTTACCGCAATATTAGACGATATTCATTCTTGGCGAAAAAGCATGATTCATTATATCAAAGATGAAAATCCTGAAATAAATCAGGCTATTGTGGATATTGCATCTAATACTGATTTAGATCCTAAAGCTGTTGCATTAGGTGCTTATATGGTTTATAAAATGCTTGAAATTGCTGAAGCTGAGCAAGGTTCTGTAGTTGAACAATTTTTAGAATAATATTTAATTTTAGTAGCAAAAAATATTTTGTTTGTTTTTCATGCTAATGTCGAAGCTCATGAAAGGACATTAAATGAATATTCAAGCCATAGGTAATTTTTATCAAAACAATTTTGTCAAAAGGAACAATACAACATTTGGTCAAGGCAGTCTTATTGTTGGAGCATATGGTTCATACAATCCAAGAAAAGATGCGGTTGATACAACTGCATTTTCTACCAAAAGAAAATTAACAGATATTGAAATTTGCAACAGAATG
>JAKSUS010000143.1 GCA_024408745.1 Candidatus Gastranaerophilales bacterium
AAACGATAAGTTCAAGTGATGCTTCTATTAAAGAATTTTCTTTTATTTATAAATCATATTTAGAAAAATTAAAGAGTTTATCTTTGCTTGATTATGATGATTTATTGATGTATTCGGTTAAATTGTTAAAAGAAAATGAGAATATAAGAGAATATTATCAGGAAAAATTCAGGTATATTATTGAAGATGAGGCGCAGGATTCAAGTCCTATTCAACAGGAATTAATAAAACTTTTATCCGGAAAATATAATAATGTAATAAGATGTGGTGACGTAAATCAGGCAATTTTAGGTACTTTTAGTAATTCTGATGTTAAAGGCTTTAAAGAATTTATTGCGAACAATAATAAAGTTGAAATGTTCCGTTCTCAAAGATGTGCAAAAGGTATTTATGAATTAGCAAATAAGCTTGTCGATAAAGCACTTGGAAACCCTCCGACAAAAGATGCTTTTTATGATTTAAAAATGCAGGGAGTTGAAAGTAAAAACCCGATAAGTCAAAATCCGATTAGTTATAGAACCATTGAAGATACAAAAAAAGAAAAAGAATTAATGATGAATGCTATAAAAGAAAAAAGTGCAAACAGCGAAACACCGCCGACTTTTGGGATTTTATTAAGAACAAACAGGCAAGTTTCTTCCTGGGCAACTTTTTTGGAAAGTCAAGGGTTGAATGTCCTTTGCAGAGGAGATAGTTTCAGACAAAAAAAGGTTTTCACCTTCATTTTAACCGCTGTGGAACTTTTTATGAAGCCATGGAATAACAAGATTTTAGCAAAGTTTTATAAAGAATTTTGTAATATTGATAAATATAAATTTGATGAAAATCTTTTTGAATATATTGAAAAAAATGATAAAACCGTTTTAGAACCTGATTTTATAAAGTCTAATCATTTTACCAATAAAGATTTTGAGCCGTTTTGGTGGGAAGCTTTTTCAATAGTTGAAAGCAATACTCTTGATATTCAGGAAATTGTGATTTATTGCGCAAATACTTATTTTGATGATGTTATTGATAAATCTAACGCATTTTTGTTTTCGATTTTAATAAGAAAATACTTAAATACTCTTGATATAACTGAAAAATTTAAGCTTAATTATTTTAATGAAATGCTTAAATATTTTAAAAATCTTCTTTCTCAAAAAACAATGAAAGGAATTAATCTTTTCTCAAAAGAAGATGAAGATAATGATTTTTCAGGTTTTGTTCAGATTATGACAATTCATAAATCAAAGGGTGGCGAATTTGATTATGTTTATCTTCCTGAATTTACAGATTTCAATTACTCTTTAGATTTTGCAAAATGCTGTGAAAGAATAAAAAACAGGAAAAAACCATTATTATCAAAATTAGATAAAATAATAACAGGTAAAGAAGTTTTACCATCGCAAAGCGCCAAAGAAGAAATTGACGAAACTTTAAGGCTTTTATATGTTGCAATTACAAGAGCAAAAAGAGGTTTGACTTTTTCTTATTCTGATAAGAATGATTTTAACAGAGATAATAAGCCGGTTGAATTTATTGAAGATTTAATTTGTTAATACTTTCTTGTAACAATTTTTTAAAAACTGTTTTTTACATTGATATTTGTGAGCATATTTATGCTAAACTAAATGTGTGTATGCATTTTTACATGCCTGCACGTTACAATAAATAGCCGGAAGGAATTTTATGGATATATTTTCAATATTTACTTTATGCGGTGGATTGGCATTTTTCCTATATGGTATTTCCGAAATGTCTGCGGGTTTGGAAAAAATCGCAGGTGGAAAGTTAGAACTAATACTTAAAAAAATGACATCTAATCCGTTTAAAAGTTTTGCTTTAGGTGCTGTTATTACGGCATTAATTCAGTCATCATCCGCAGTTACCGTTATGCTTGTCGGTTTGGTAAACTCAGGAATTATGAATTTATCTCAAACGGTCAGCGTTATTATCGGTGCTAATGTCGGTACAACAATGACTGCATGGATTTTGAGTTTGGCAGGAATTAAAGGTACTTCGGCAGGGGTTTTTCTTAAATGTTTAAATCCTGAAGTTTTTTCGCCGTTGCTTGCTCTTGCGGGTATAATTTTAATAATGACATCAAAATCAGTTAAGCGAAAAAGTGTTGGCTCGGTATTTATGGGCTTTGCAATTTTGATGTTTGGTATGATTGTAATGGCAGACTCAATGGCACCTTTAGCCGATATGCCCGCATTTCAAAAAACTTTAATTGCATTTTCTAATCCGCTTTTAAGTATGCTTATCGGTTTAGTCGTAACAATGATTATTCAAAGTTCATCAGCATCCATAGGTATCTTGCAGGCTTTATCTTTAACGGTTGGCATACCTTATCAAATGGCAATTCCTATTATTTTGGGGCAAAACTTAGGAACTTGTATTTCCGCTGCGCTATCTGCAATTGGTGTTAATACTAATGCCAAAAGGGTTGCTGCAGTTCATGTTATTTATAATATAATTTGTGTCGGTCTTGCGTTGCCGTTGTTTATGTTAGGTAATTGGTTATTTGATATTCCGTTTTTAACAAATAACGTGACACCATTTAGTATTGCAGTTACACATACTATTTATAATATTATTACTGCATTTGCGTTTTTCCCGTTTTTCAAATTTTTGGAAAAAGCTGCAGTATGGGCAGTACCTGAAAAAAGCAGTTCAAATAAACAACAGGTTATTCTTGATGAAAGACTTATGCTTGCTCCGTCTTTTGCAATTTCAGAATGTTATCGCCAAACTGTAAAAATGGCGGAGATGGTTGAATTTAATTTTACCGGTTCAACAAAAATGTTAAAGAGTTTTCATCAAAAGAAAGCGGAACAAATTGAAGAAAACGAAACAACAATTGATACTTACGAAGATAAATTAAGTTCATTTTTAATTAAATTATCAGGTAAAGAATTATCGGAAGATGATAATAACAGAATTTCACAACTCTTACTCGCAATAGGTGATTATGAAAGAATAGGCGATCATACTTCTCACATTTTAAATCTTGCTCAAAGAATTAATGAATCCGAGCATAAATTATCAGATGATGCTGTTAAAGAATTAAAAGTTATTGTTGATGCTGTTTCAGAAATATTCAATCTTGCATTTGAAGCATATAAAACTGATAATATCAGATTAGCACAAGAAATTGAACCATTAGAGAGTGTTATCAAAAAAATTATCAGAAACGTAAAAAACAGACACATACAAAGGCTTAAGGACGGTTTATGCACACCGGAATTAAGTTTTATGTTTTCTGATTTGTTAGCTGATTTCAGAAGAATTGCTGCACACTGCGGAAATATTGCCATAAGCGTAATTCAGTTGAAAGATGTAAATTTAGGCAAACACGAGTATAACCACAGAAACAAAGAAGATGATAGTGAATATAATTCTAAATATAAGGATTATAAATCACGTTATAATGTTCCTAAGGTTGAAACGGAATCGGATAGCACTAATCCCATTCAAACATAAATACTGCCAAATCTTCATTTGTAATTACATTTTTTAAAGAATGAACAGTTAAATTATCATTGATTTCAACGGTAGAAATTATTTTATCATTGAGTTTGGTTTCGTTTTTAAAAATAATATTAACTTTTTTAATTTTATGTGAAGT
>JAKSUS010000144.1 GCA_024408745.1 Candidatus Gastranaerophilales bacterium
TAGGCTTAGGTTTTTACTTTGCATACAGTTATAAAAATGCAAACCTCGATTTAGATGAACAACAAACTGTAACCATTGAAGAAACAAAAGTAATTGAAGAAATAAAAAAATAATTTATTTACTTTGAGAAAAGATATTTCTTCCCATGCAAAGAGCAATATGCTTATATGAGCAAATGCCTTCATCTCTGGATAAAACACCTAAACTTGCAAGTTTATTTCTTACAGTTTCATTTATATCATCGGGTGCAATATATAATGCGCATGTTTCGTCACATGCATTTTTATCACTACCAAACGGGCAAATTTTATTCATAATTCTTCTATCCTCTTTCAAAAAAAACAAAAGGGGGGAATTTTCCCCCTAATAACGAGATGGTAAAACTTTTCTATAGGTAATCCAATAAAGAAATACTCATTATTTGAGAACCTGCATATAAAGAAGCCTGCAATGATACCTGTTGAGTTGACAAATCTGTTACAACTTGTGAAATATCAATATCCTTGAGCTCTGATTTTAAACTGCTATATGTAAGCTTACTGTTTTCATGTTGTTCTTTTGTCATTGTTAAACGACTTTGGACACCACCCATTTCAGTTCTTGCCGCTAAGATATTATTTTGTGCAGCATTTATCGGATCTAATTGTGCTCTTATTGCATCATAATCAGGCACATCAGCATTAAGTAAATTTGATAACTCATTTACTATTTGCAAAATTCCTTCACCTTCATAAACAGGAGGAGGACCTTCGTTGACTAAATTAGAATATCCTAAAACTTTATCACCGGCAAGATTAATATTAACATCTACACCATCAGCAATAGTGTAATTCCTTTTATAATCTTCTGTTGAAGGAGTGCCGTTATAAGTTATACTTCCGTCATCATTTATTGTAAACGGTATTGTAGAAGTTTTATTTCCCGCAAAAATATATTGATTATCATAACAAGTGTTTCCTAATGCAACAAGTTGTTCTTTAATTTGTTTGACTTCATTATTAATCAATTTTAATTGATCAGCACCGTTTGTTCCGTTTGCCGCTTCTACCGTTAAACTTGAAAGACGCTGAATCATATCGGTCACCTGACTTAATGTCCCTTCTGTAACTTCTGATTCACCGTTTAAAAAAGCGATATTATTTTCATAAATATCAATTTTATTAAGCATCTTTGTAGCATCCATAATACTCGGAATAACACTCGGATTATCGGATACATAATTTAGCTTGCTGCCACTTGCCAATTGTACTTGCAAATTAGCAAGTTTAGACTGGTTTTTCATCATCGTATTAACCATATTTTGATTTTGCATATTACTTGTTACACGCATATATTTATCTCCCTATTATTTCGCTAAATTTACTAATATCTGAAGAACATCATTTGCAGCACTAAATACTCTTGCTGATGCTTCATAGGCTCTTTGATATTTAATTAAATCCATTAATTCTTCTTCAATATTAACGCCCATTTCAGATTCTCTTTTTTCGTTTGTTGCAGAGAAAACATTTTCCTGCGTTTCAAGATTTATATTAGCTGTATTTAACTTTGAACCAAAATCGGTAGTTATTGTCGTATTAAAATTATCAAGAGTTAAACCGTTTAATGCAATAATTGATTTTTCTCTTAAATCAACAAAAGCTTGTGCAATTTTATTGTTACCAATTTCATCAGGGTTAACAATATTACCCTCTTCATCAATTTCTACATAAGCGGTTGCTATTTTTTGAGAATTTGCTGCAATTTCAGGATTTAAACATATATTTTTAGCAGTAACAATATCACTTCCATCAGAAGTAACAAATAGTTTATCAAGTGCTTGCTCTAATAAACCTGTTGTTGAATTATAACAAGCACTTGTCATCATTGGAGGACCTGCTTCCGTTTTTAATTGAATATCGTTTACTTCTTTTGCTAATTGATAAGCCAATTTATCAAGATTCTTTAAAATATTATTTATTGATAATTCAGATTCGGAATCACTTCCTAATGTCAAAAGAGCAGACAATTTGCCACCTTGACCAAATTGCTCTCTCATATCCGTTGAATAAATATAACCGTCTTTGTTTTCAAAACTTACTCTTATAGGATTACTTTCATCTCCTATATTGATTTTCAATTCACCTACTTGTTTTGAACCTGCAATAAGTTCAACATTACCGCAAAATATGTTAACACTTCCGTTTTCATTTTGGGACACATTAATCGGAATATATTCGGATAATTGATCTAACAAAACATCTCTTTGATCTAATAAACCTGCTGATGTTCCGATAGTTGCGCTATGTTGATAAACTATAGTGTTGTTCACTTTTGCAATATCACTTAAAAGTTGATTTACTTTATCAACATAAGCACTCGCTTCACTTGAATAAATTGTTGAAATATTATTTACATCACCAACCATAGTTGTTTTAGCACTTTCTAATTGGGTAGATATATTATTTAATGCAACTGCAATATTTGATGCTTTTTGAGCGAAGTCGGTTTTTGCAGTTTGGTCTGTGGGGTGCAAACTTACATTATTTGCAGCTTTAAAGAAATCATTTAAGTATGTGCTTAAACCTGTATTGTTAAATTCATTTGCAATATTTTCAACAATAAGTCCTTTTGTTGATATTGTATCAAAATAATTTTTACTTGAATTTACATTTCTGTAATATGAATCCAAGAAATCGTTTCTATATCTTGAAATTGAAGCGATATCAACACCAAATCCTGATTCTGCCTGTTGATAAGTATTGTAAGCCGGTGTACTTGAAACTAATGCTTCTAAATTTACACGTTGCTTACTGTAACCGACTGTGTTCATGTTAGCAATGTTGTTACTGACAACACTCAGCGCCGACTGATTTACTATTAATGCATTTTTTCCCACATTTAATGCTTGTACCATATATATTTTCTCCCCAAATTGATTTTATTTTTATGCTTCTTCAACAATTGCGCTCATTGTTGGTAACTGTTGCTGAGCTTTTGAACCTTGTTTATTATAATAATCACCTTTCGTTTGTGTTGCTTCTATTGCCTTTGCTATCGACCAGATGTTTCCGTCTATAAGTTTCAAAGAATGTTCTATCAGGGCATTTACTACTTTGTTTATAATATTAATTTTTTGCCCCCAAATTTGTAATTTTTTTCTTTTTTGTTCTAATTCAATTGCTGCTGCTCTATCGTTTAAATTACTTATAATTTCACTCAAAGACGGAGTGTTATTTCCAAATTTTTCCGAAATTTTTATTCTGTTATCATTTAATTCTTTTAATTGTTTTTGCGCAGCATAAATTTTTTCATCAAACTCTTTTAACTTTGAAGCCTGAGAATGAATAAGAAGTTCTTTCTTTTGTAAAAGTAAATTTTCAAAATTTTCGCAAAATTCAATTTCTTCATCTAATACTTTATTTAATTCTAAAACTTTATCCATAATTCACCTCTTATGCTGAACAATCAACAAGTACACTGCGTCCGAATGTTAAACCGTATTTAATATCTTCATCTGTTATTTCACTATTTATATGTGTTAAATCCTCTCTGATTGTATTTACTATTTCATCTTGTAATCTTTCAACCGTTGTACCTGATTGTACTGTTGTTTTTTCTTC
>JAKSUS010000145.1 GCA_024408745.1 Candidatus Gastranaerophilales bacterium
CTGAAACTCATCAACTAAAATGTGAGAAAACTTCTTAAAATATTTTTCTCTTACATCAGGACATTGTTCAAGAAGTTTTACCGCCATAATTAACAAATCATCAAAATCTAATGCATTATTTACGCTCAAGGCTTTTTCGTAAAGAGTAAAAATTTGCCCGACTTTATCTTGATAATAATCTCTTGCTTTTGTGCAAAATGCATAAGCATTCATTAATTTATTTTTTGCGTTACTGATTTCACCTTTAATTGTTTTTGGTTTGTAAACTTTATCATCCAAATCAAGAACTTTTAAAGCGTTCTTTATTACGGCTAAAGATTCATCCTCGTCATAAATAGCAAAATTTTTTTCCCACTTAATTCCTTCTTCGTTTTTATATTTATCAATATCCTGTCTTAAAATTCTTCCGCAAATGCTGTGAAATGTGCCAACCCATATATTTTTAACAACTTCTTCACCTAAGGTTTTTTCGAGTCTTGATTTCATTTCTTTCGCAGCCTTGTTTGTGAAAGTTACAGCAAGAATTTTATAAGGGGCAATACCGTTTATGACCATGTTTGCAATTCTTGTGGTTAAAACTCTTGTTTTTCCGCTACCTGCTCCGGCAAGAACAGTTAAAATACCTTTAGTATCCGTAACTGCTTGTAACTGCTCATCATTCAAACCTTCCAGTAAAGAATTTTCCATGCCTAAATCTTCCCAATTTTTAAAATATGTGTTATTATATTTAATCATATACAAAAAATAAATTTAATTTTGTAAATTTTTTAGTGGCATGACACATTCGACGATAGGATAGGGAAAAAATTATGGCAGATGACAACAAAGAAAACATGATTATGGTTCCTTTAGAAGGAAAAGAAACAGATGATATTTCAGCTAATACAGAAGATTCTTTAGCACATGAATTGGCTACAATCCAACAGTCGTCGAAAAAGATTGCGATTATAGGCAGCAGAAATTTACCGATTACACACCAACAATTGATTGAAACAATATCATATGCTTTAGCAAATAGCGGAAATACAATAATTACATCAGGCGGTTCATGTGGTACAAACGCAGCCGCAATTCGTGGGGCGATGAAAGCTAATCCGCAAGGATTGATTGTTATTCTCCCTCAAACCATAGGGCAGCAACCTTCAGATGTACAAGATCAACTTATAGGTGTTCCTAATATTATCGAACATCCTGATAGAGCAATGATGACATTGGCAGATGCAAGCCGCATTTGCAACAGAGAAATTATTGATGAATGTGAACAAATTGTTTGTTTCCTTTCTCATACAAGCGGAACATTGCATAAAGCAGTTGCTTATGCCGAAGAAAGCCATAAAGTCGTAACAACATTCTATTTAGATTAATAATAAATATTTTTAACAAAATGCAACGTATGTTTAAATGCGTTGCATTTTTATTGTAAATTTTTGTAAATTTTATGTTTAAAAACCTAAAGTTTTCATTAAAACATGCCGATATATGTATTGTAAAGCATGATACTTACTAAGGAGTATAAATTATGACAGACAGTATTAAATCCATTAATTTAAACACAACAAACATTCAAAATCCAAATGTTTCAGAAGAACAAGTTTCAAATAAGGAAGCACAGAAAGAAGAACAAAAAGCAGCACCTCAAGTGGAAATCAAAGAAGTTTCACCTGAAAAAATTCAAACATTCTTTAACGTTATGGCAAGTTATGTAATTGGTGGTATGAATGTTAATAAAGCAAAAGATGTAAATGTACCAAGAACAGCAGAATTTTATTTGAGTAAACTTTCACCCGAATTACGTTCAGAATTAGAAGCAAGCATTGGTGCAATGATGGAAGAATTTGAACCAAGTGTCGTTGCTTTCGCTAAAAAGTTTGAAGAAGAGCTGGGGGACAAATTCATAAATCTACCCGAAGATGAACAATTGGCTTTGGCAGCTCAAGGCTTAATTAACAATGATGAAGAATAATTTATTTAGGTAGTGGTAGGGTAGTTAAAGATTAATGGAAATAATACTTAACCGTCTTTTTAAGACGGTTTTTTTATTTTTATATATACTGTCAAATTTTTTTTTGTTTTAATTTTATATTATCAGAGGCAAGATAAGCATGTTTGAAAGGAAATAAATATGAATCCTGTAATTAAGATTTGTGGCGAATGGAAAGCAGTTCGTGATTTGGCAAGAAAAAACGGTTGTGATGAGCAAGTATCAAGACAATTGTTAATGGAGTTGAGAAATGCTTTTAAAAATGTTGCAAAAAAATATAATACTGAAGTTGATGTGTTGGTTGCTAAACCAAGAGAAATTGATATTAACGGCGCTCATATTAATAACAAAATAGGACAAGAAGAAAATATTGATTTTGATAAACTTTGTGAAATATCTTCTAAAGATCCGAATACTGAAGTTTTAGGCTCTATTATTGCAACAACAAAAGATAAGATCTGCAAAGGTATTCGTGTTCCTATAAGCGAAAATAAGTTGGAAACAAATAAAAAAGCCGCTGAATTACTGGCAAGAAATGATTTTTCAATTGCAAATAACAAAGCCGGTTATATACACTTTGTTAATAAAGCATAAGGAATATTTTCATGAATATTAATACTGTTACTAATCAAAATTTCGGTGCAAATATAAAAGGTTTATCTAAGGAATTACGAAAACATGCTGATTTTTCTTCATTCAAAGCAGTTATTGATAAAAAATTACCCGGTGATACTTTAGTATTTTTGCAACCGCCGGCAAAAGACCCAATAACTTTAAAAAGAGTTGCAAAAGTTATTGTTGATACAGGTAAGGTACATATGAGTAATGAATTTGTTATTCCTGAAACAGATAACAAATTATTCGATTTGTATCTAAATGCAATGAATGATATGTTTTGGCGTAAAATGTTGTCAGGTTTATTGAAATAAACCGTGGAAGGCAATATTCATGCTTGCAACTATATCAGTACTTGCAAGTAAGTTAGTATCTGATCTTTCATTTAATTCGATTAAGTCTAATCTGTCCTGATATGCACCAATATAACTGTTTTTGTCAAAATCGTCTTTTGCTCGTGTTTTCATTTGAGCAAGTTTTGATTTGATTCTTGTAACAATTTCTGTTACGTTTTCAAATTCACTGAAACTAATATTTAATTCATCAGCAAGTTCTCTTGCTTTTTTAAGGTTTTCATCAACATAGTGACCTGTTTTAACTTTCCCCTTGTGATATGCATATCTTAGTTTTGAAGCTTCTTCATCTTGTGCACGATGGAGTTTTTTTTGTCCTTGTGCTTCCGTTCTTATTCCGGCAGTACTTACCCCTAACGCCATTAACTGCGCTCTGGTCGCAGGAGTTAACGGTTGCTCTTTATAGTAACCGCTTATACTGATAGGTGGGTACATATTTATCCTACTTACACCTGCCATTTTCTATTCTCCAAAATTATAAGACAACATAATACGTATATATGTATAATCTCTATTACCATTATCGGCTATTTTTTGAAAAAGTTTAGTCTTTTTTGTATTTTTTTTAAAAAATTGTTACAATTCTTAACATTATCCATTAAGATTATTTTAGTGATATTTAAAATCGGGATGCTAAGCATTTCGATTTTTT
>JAKSUS010000146.1 GCA_024408745.1 Candidatus Gastranaerophilales bacterium
AGCATCAGCAGCGATATTGAAATTATTAATTTTATCAGATAAAGATTTTAAAATTTCTTCAATATTGCTTAATTGAGAAGCATCGACACTATCTATCTCAGTTTTATTAACATCGGAAACAGTAGTAGAAATTTTTTTAATTGTTTTTTCCAATTCAACTATTTTTAATTTTAAAGCACTTTGGCTTTCCGCAAAATCATCTTTAATCTGAGAAAAAACCGATTTCATTTCTTCAACGTCAGGAAATGACGAATTATCCGAAAGTTTCTCTTCTATTTTAGCTATAATTTCAGATTTAACTTTCGAAAGCTGTGTTTTTTCAAAAGAATGAATTAATGTTGTAATCAAACTTGAAATATTATCAATCTTTTCGTTGTAATTTTCTATTTTGTTCTCTATGCTCTCTAATTTTTCTGCTATTTCCATTTTTAATACTCTTTTCGATACTACTTCAACAACTATTATAACAAATATTATTACATTTGAAAAAATGTAACAAAAGGTTAATATTAAATATTTCCATTTTAAGTATTAAGAAATATTAAGCATACAATTAATTTTCTAAACATTTTGTAATAATTTCTTAACATTTCGTAGTAAAAGACTTGAAAAATGATAAAAGGTTTGTTATATTGAAAATATATTTAAGTTTTTTGAAACCCATAATCCCTTATAATTGTTTGGTATTATTGTTTTTGTGTCTTGTGATATCTAGGAGTGTTATTTATGAAGAATTGTGAAGCAGCGCAGTTTAATTCTGCAAAATTTGTAAACATTTATTCAAAAGATGAAGAAAATTTGAGTGATTATTTAAAAAGAATTGCAAAGATTCCTGTACTTTCTTTAAAAGAAGAACAAGAACTTGCAAAAAAAATCAAATCAGGTGATTTGGAAGCAAAAAAGCAACTCATTAGTGCAAATTTAAGACTCGCAGCAACAGTTGCCTCAAAAATCAAAAACCCTAATATGTGCTTTTCGGATTTATTACAGGAAGCCAATATGGGGCTTATGATTGCCGTAGATAAATATGATTACAAATTAGGTTTCAAGTTCAGCACCTATGCAAGTTGGTGGATTAAACAATCAGTTTTAAAAGCAATCTCTGAACAATCAGGTTGTGTCAAAGTCCCCGTTTACGTTCAGGAAATTGTCGGCAAATATTCAAAAATGAAATCAAAATTAGAAAATGAATTACACATTAATTTATCAGTAAAAGACATGGCGGAAAGAATGAATGTTGATTATAAAAAATTAGAAGAATACATAAATGCTTTTCAAGCAAATTTATCTTTAGACGAAAATATATCCGATAAGACAAACAGAGAAACTTCTTTAATGGATATAATTGCAGATGAAAATGCAAATGCAACCGCTAAAGCAGAATATGAGAATTTAAAACAGGCTTTAAAGGAAGCAATGGGAGTATTGAAAGAAAGGGAAAAAAGCGTTGTTATATTACGCTACGGCTTAGAAGATGACAACAAAAAAACATTAGACGAAATTGGCAAAATCTTCGGCATTACAAAAGAATGTGTACGCCAAACTGAAATAAGAGCATTAAAACGTCTGAGAACATATTGTAATACAAACGATATGCTTGCCTGCAATTAATGGTTTTTAAATAAAATACACCATTTACATGATAAAAAACATTTTTACATCTGTTATATTGTTATTGATAATGGAGAGTATAATTCAATAAGCAGGGGAGGAAATCAAAAATAACCTGCTTTTTTTCTGCAAAATTTTATTATTTATTGCTAGATACTAATGTAAATTCATCAGTTTTGCTTGGTTTAAAAACATGTATTTGTTCATATCCCATTTTTGCAAATTGTTTTTTTGCTACATCAGGTGTATGTTTGCCAATGCAAGATTCAATAACTTTGTATGAACCTTTTCTTATTTGAGCAATTTCTTTTGCGATATACCCTGTTTTTACAGGGAAAATAAGAATTCTATTAACAGGATTACAGCTAAATGACATACTATTCCAAACTCCTTTGACTAAAAACTATAATAATTTATTTTATGACCATTAAAAGATTAATACTTAATGCCTGTTCTTACAAAATAATCTGATATTCTTGCTTTCAAAACAGATATATTTGAAATCCCTTGTGTTTGCATATGATTAGCAACTTCATCAGGAGTAAGAGTAGTCCCTCTGAAACTTTCAATAACCTTGTTATCTTTCATTTTTTCTACTAAGTAACCGCCACCGTGGACAGGACTTACAAAAAATCTAATTCCGTCTGTTTTCATGCCTCATACTCCATTGATAAAACATAAGTACATTATAAAATAAATATAATTATATTAAATAAATTTTAAATATTTTTTGCTATTTTGTGAAGAAATATTACAAATTTTTTTTATCAGACAAACAGAATTTAGCAGAAAAAGTATCTAAAATATTTTTTTTAGAATATAATTAACTTATCGGTTAAGTTAAGGAAGGAAAGCCCATGAAGATATTATTTGTATCCGCAGAAGTATCACCTTTTGCTAAAGTTGGCGGTCTCGCTGACGTTGCAGGAAGTTTACCTAAGGCAATCAAAAAAAAAGGTCATGATATTAAAGTAGTCATGCCTTTATACGGATGTATTGACAGAGCAAAATACAAGTTTGAATTTATACATTTTCCGCATATTGTTGTGCAAATGGGATGCAATGACATTGGTTTTGGTGTCGCTAAAGGCTACTTACCAAATAGTGATGTTGAAGTTTATTTCTTAGCAAATGACGGATACTTCGGCAACTTTGGCTGGGTTTATCCGCAATGGGTTTCCAACAGATTTGAACAGGAAAGATATGCGGTATTTTCAAAAGCCGTTTTGGAATTTTCAAGATTAATGAATTTCTTCCCTGATATTATCCATTGTAACGATTGGCATACTGCTACAATTCCTTTGCATATACGACACAATTTTAAGTTCTGTCCGGGATTAAGCGGTGCAAAAACTGTATTTACCATTCACAATCTTGCATACCAAGGAAGATACTCAAAAGACATATTAGATTTTATAGGTTTCCCGCCTGACTGGGCTTGGAGATACGACATGCTTGAATGTTGCGGAGAAGTAAACCTGATGAAAGGTGCAATTAAAAAAGCAGATAAAATCACAACCGTTTCACCAACTTATGCTGATGAAATTATGAGAAGTGAATATGGTGAAGGTTTAGATGAAGTTTTAAGAGATAATAGCTTTAAAGTTTGCGGTATTTTAAACGGTATTGATTATTCAATTAATAATCCGGAAACAAGTAAAAAAATATCAATGAATTATTCAAAAAATAATTTAAAAGGGAAAGCAATCTGTAAAGCAGAATTACAAAGACAATACGGCTTAGAAATTAATCCGGATATTCCTTTATTTGGCATTGTTTCAAGACTTGTTGACCAAAAGGGTTTGGATTTAATCGCCGCAATTGCGCATGAATTTAAGCAAATGAGAGCACAATTAGTTGTATTAGGTTCAGGCGAAGGATGGTATGAAAACATGTTCAGAGATTTAGGACTTAATTCAAATAACATTAGAGACTTTATAGGTTATAATGCACTTGAAGCCGAAA
>JAKSUS010000147.1 GCA_024408745.1 Candidatus Gastranaerophilales bacterium
TTTTCTTTTTTAGGGATATTATCGGTTTCCGTAAATTCTCTCATAGATTCATTGATTTTTTCAGGATAAAAACCTAAAAATGCTTTTGCGTTGCTTTCGATAGTTCCCATAATGTTTCGGTATGAATACATATCTTTCAAAATGAAACTTTCTTTTAGTCTTTTTTCATAATTTTTTAAAGTTTTAGAAGTTAAATCATTGTTTTTAATTGCTTCAATTGCAGTAAGTGCAGCATATTTACCGCTTAGCATAGAAAGGTTTGTGCCTTCCCAATGGACATTATTAACTAAACTTCCTGCATCACCGGCTATCATAAGCCCGTCAAAATAGAGTTTCGGCACCGCTTTATATCCGCCTTCGGGAATTAAATGTGCGCTGTATTCCTTAACTTCACCATCTTTTATTAAAGGCTTTATTGACGGATGTTCTTTTAATTCTTCCAAAAACTCATACGGAGTTTTATTTGAGTTTTTTAAATCTTCTAACGTTACACCTAAACCGATGCTTACGCTTTCTTTGTTTGTGTAAACAAAGCCCATTGCGGTAATTCCGAGCATCGGTCCGCCCATAATCGTGTAAACCGTTCCGTTGTCCTCGTTTAGATTAAATCTGTCCTCGATTTTTTCTTTTGGCAATGAAATTGTTTGTTTAACGGAAAGTGCAACATTTGTCGCTTTTATGTCTTTTCTTAAATTGTGTTTTTTAGCTAATAATGAATTTACTCCATCGGCAAGAATAACGATTTTGCTTCTGTATTCTTCGTTAGCCGTTTTAATACCGCAGCATTTGCCGTTTTCAAATAACAATTCTTCAACCAAAGTTTGCGGAACAATATAAGCGCCTGCTTTTTCGGCTTCCGAAGCGCACCATCTGTCCCACTTTGGTCTTAAAACGCTATATGCCAAATATTTATCGTCAGGTTCTGTCGGATTATCATAAGAAACAAGCGTTCCGTCTTTTTTGCCTAAAAGTGCGTAGGTATGCCTTGAAATTCCTCTTTCTAACGGTGCTTCATCTAAAAAGTTCGGATAAATTTCCAAAGTCGGAATAGTATAAATTGCACCACCGAACATGTTTTTTGAACCGCAAAAATCACCACGCTCAAGCAAAACTGTTTTTAAACCGCTTTTTGCAGAAGTAATTGCCGCCGCCATTCCTGCAGGTCCACCGCCGACTATGATTATGTCTGTATCAACATTACTCAATATTCTTCCTTTATAAGTCTTTTGAAATTATTATACATTATTGAGAAAGTTCAGGCAATAGACAACAAGTTATTATAATTAATACACCAAAAGTGCAGATTTTATGGCTCGTGATGCTCCTTTTTCTTCTCTGTCTTGATAAAAATATCCGTACTTTTGCTTAACGAATAATGACACCGAGCCGCCACCGTCAAAGCCTAAAGCTTTATCAAAATTATATTTTGAAATTTTATCTCTTAATTGATATATAGTTAAAGGATTTTCTTCATCAGTAATTATTATATATAAGTAATTGTCTTTAATTGCGACCATGCTCCTGTCGGTTTTTCTTGTCATACCTGCGCCGTCACGAATAATTTTGCCGTCTTTTTTCAGGACAAAAAATTCTTTTTCCAAATCCATTTCAGGTAACAATACAGGTCCTGCCTGCGTGGAACTCAATAACTTGCACTCAGCGTTAAAAGGTTCTGTGTGATTAACAATATCGGCAACAACTTCGCCGTTACAATTCATTATTCGCAATTCGCCACGATTAAAAATTTTATCTAAATGCGGTTTTAAATTTTCGTTGTTAATAAGGTTTTCGTTTAATTTAGGATTTGCAACAACTTCGCCGTTATTTGTTATGAAAGAAACGGTTTTTTTATTTTTTGCGTCAAAAAATCCTGTATTAACTGCAACGGAAGCACCTGTTTTTAAAGCGATTTTATCAACGGTTTCTAATTTGTCTGAAACATAAGGAATAACTTTTGTCTGAGAAAGATTAACTTTCACAATATAAAGTCCGTTTTCATGGGTTAATTTGTAAGGTTTTTCACAGGCAAAAACAACTGTTGTTATGCATATTATAATAAAAGCTAATACCAAAAGCCAAAACTTCTTATGCATTATTGGGTTTTCGACCTCTTTTTGAAAGCTTTTGTCTTGTTTGCGCCTGCTGCTCAACGGATATATTTAAGTCAGCCGCAATTTTTTGAATGTGTTTTGCATACTTATCAGGTGCTATTTTTAGTTGTTTTAATAAATTAAAAATAATTCTTACGCCTGCGAGATTTATGCCCAATTCTCTTGTTAAATACTGGATAAACTTACCTTTTTCAACATCTTGCATGGAATACAATCTGCGGTTTTTATCTGTTCTTTTGGGAACAAGCAAACCTTCTTCATCATAAATTCTTAATGTTCTTTGATGAACACCGAGCATTGTTGCGATAATACTTATTGAAAAGATAGGTGCAGCAGGGTTAATCAAAGATGATACTTTTGTTATATCTTTTCCTGATGTTGAATTTGATTTAGTTTTAGCCATTATTTTGCTCCGGATAATACAATTAATAAAATTGTATAAAAAAACAAACTAAAATTCAACATAATATGCAGAGTGCAATTTTTTGCCGACACGGTCGGTTTTCCGTTATTGCCTTCCGGTACGGCTCCGCCTACTCTTACTGCCTTATTCAAGCAACCTCAACGCTATGCTCGGGGCGCTGTTGGCTTGGGCGAGGAGGGCGGCGGTGGCGTTCTGTAAGATTTGTGCTTTGACTAAGTTTGCGCTCTCGGCGGCGAAGTCTGTGTCAACTATCGTTGAATGTGATGCACTTAAGTTATTTGTCTTTGTTGTCAGAGAGTCCATGACGCTTTCTAACCTGTTTTGGACGGCGCCGTAACCTGAGCGTCTTATTGAAAACTCGCTTATCAACGCATCAACTTTGTCGATTGTTTCGTTTGCTTTTTCGCGAGTTGTTACGTCTGCATCAAAGCCGTTCAGACTGAAATTTGTGTTTATCGTCAATGTATTTTCTTGACCTGAGTTCGCTCCGATTTGGAACTGTATGCCTTCGCCTGTCGGAGGAGGCGGAGGTGGTGGTGGAGGAACAGGTCGTCTGTTTGATTTCAAATCAGGTGGTATTATTGATGTATCAAATTCATCACCTAAAAATGTTAAATTACTTCCGTCATTGAACCATTCAGGTTCATGTTGTTCAACTCCGTCTTGTGCTTTTGTTGCGTAACAACCTTCTATTTTAGAACCCATTCCAGTAGCGTTATTTCCATAGAAATCTTTATCTGATGTAGAGTAACTATTTATTATAGTGCCACCAGGTGGACATAGATTTCCATCACCGTTAGCTCCGACAAAACTGCCTGATTTAGCACTACTGCTTGTAACATCACCCGTAGAGTAGCATTTTTCAACAGTTCCGCCATTTCCACCTACAAATCCACCTATACCATCATCAGTACCTGAAACATCCCCTAATGCATGAGATGATGATATATTAGCACATACATTTATCCCTATTAATCCGCCGACTTTAGTAGTACCTTCTACATCACCTG
>JAKSUS010000148.1 GCA_024408745.1 Candidatus Gastranaerophilales bacterium
TTTTAAGAGTTGTATTAAAATTAGCTTCATTTGTTTGAATTAAACTCATTTCTTCAGATTTTTTTATATTGAATTTCGGCTCAAGACAATTTTTTGTAATAACTTTTTCACAAACTCTCAAAAGATTATTAACGGGATTTTTAAACCTTGTCAGCCAATCAATATAAGATAAAAACTCATCTTCTTTTATATATTGAATTTTATAATTTTCATAATTCATAAATTATAACTTCATCTCTATTAATTCTCGTTTGAGTTTTGCAAGGCAGGCATTTTTGCTGTAATACCATTCTCTTGAAGTAAATCTTACGATTTTAAATCCGCAACGTTCTAATATTTCCTGCTTATAACTTGGTCTTACAGGTTTTTCTATTTCATTTTCAACTCCGTCACATTCAATTGCTATTTTGTTTTCACCGTCCGAAACAATTAAATCGGTTCTTAGTCCTGCTGTTTCAAACCCTGAGATAACCGTTAATCCTTCTTCTTCACAAGTTTTAGCGACTTCTTTTTCAAAATCATTATTAAAATCAAAATCGTCAAGTTTTAAATTAGAAGTTTCTTCGTATTTCTCGTTTAAATCTGTTATATAGTTTAAGAAATCTCTCAATAAACCCTGAGGTAAATCAACTGCTTCTTTTGAACAAAAGACGATTAATTTTTTTCTCGCTCTTGTAATTGCAACGTTAAAGACATTTGCTTTTTGCAAAAACATTAAACTTTGCAAATGGCTGTTATTTGCAATTGCAAAAGATAACATCATTATATCTCTTTCATCACCCTGGAAAGTGTGCGCCGTACCAACTTCAATCTGGTGTTTTTTAACGATTTTATCGGGAATAATTTGAGAAATTGCTTTTTTAATTTGTTCCACCTGACCTCTGAACGGTGAAATTATACCGATAGAAACAGGTGTTTTAGATTTTTTCTCTGCATCTTCGGTAATTAATTCCTGCAATCTTTTTATTAATTCTTCAGTTTCTGCAAGGTTTTTGGTTGTATCCAAGTCAACGATTGCATCTTTAACCGTTATCAATTCCAAAACGTCTTTTAAATCTGTTTCTTTGTTCATTATGCGGAGTTTTCCGCCATAAAACTGCTCATTACTAAAATCAATAATCGGTGGCAAACTTCTAAAATGTTCATCAAGCAAAATCGGACAAGTTGAATAATAATTAGCCAAATCAAAAACGGAATTTGTCCTGAATCTCCACATTAACTGATATTTATCGGGAATATTGTATTGAGTGAAGAATGATTGTTCTTTTGCTTTTTCTAAGAAGGATAAGTGCGGAAGTTGTTTATCATCACCGACAACAATAGTTTTCTTAGCACGATACATAATAGGGAAACAACTTGCAATATCGCATTGAGAAGCCTCATCAATAATTGCAACATCAAACATGCCCGGTTTTAAAGGTAAAGACTCAGAAATTGCAAAAGTCGTAACTGCCCAACATGGGAAAGCATCAAGAAGCGGTTGAAAATCTTCTTCTTCCAATAATCTGTTTTGAAGATTCTTTTGTCTTGTAACAAGTGCCTTTGCATGGAGCATTAATCTTTGGCGTTTTTCTTGGTTTCTTGTCATTTCAAGAAGTGCTTTTCTTCTTTTATTTTTCAAAATATCAATCGCTAATTTTTTTTGTTTTGATTTTAAGTTTCTAACATCTTCAAAAAGTGTGTGAAGATTGCCGATTTTGTTTATTTTATTTTCAATATGTTTTAATTTATTATAAAGTGACTTTAATTCTAATTCTTCATTAATTTCGGCAACATTTTCATGCGTAAATTTTATATTTTGAAGCATTAAACTTTTTTTAAGTCTGTAATTATAAACAAATTTTAAAATTTTATTTAAAGCATTAGGATTATTTTGAACATTTTCAATTTTTGACAAAATCGATTTTCCGATTGCAATATCAGAATCAGAAAGTTTTTTTGAAATAAATTCGTTTTGAATGTGTTTTGCTTGCTCTTTATATTCTTCTAAGACTTTATACCATTCATGTTCAAGTTTAATTATACTGTCACATTTTTTCTCGGTTTCACTGATATTTTTAAGTAAATTTTTCATATCGTCAATATCTGCAAAAACGGCACTTTCATATCCTGTATCAAAGTCCTGCTTGCTTGATAACATTTCCTGTAATTCTCTTTGGAGTTGTCTTTGATAATTTTGACGTCCTGCTCTCATTACAAGATACGGAGCACCAAAACCGTTAAGTCTTTCTGATATAACATCAACCGCTTTATCCATTCTTGAAGCAACTAAAACAGTTTTTCCGTTTGCAATCAAATGTGTGATTAAGTTTACAATTGTTTGTGATTTACCGGTTCCGGGAGGTCCGAAAACCGTTATCAAAGTATTATCATCAACCGATTTTAAAACGTTTAGTTGCGATTCGCTCAAGGATAACGGTGTAATTGGGTAAAAATCTTCATCATCTTTTGTTGAGATTTTGACTTTTGCCCCTGTAAATTCATCATTAATAGGTTTTAAAGATGTTTCTCTGAATACTCCTGACGGTTTTTCCGCCATTTGGGTTAATTCGTGTAAAACACCCGCAGTAATTGATGGTCTTTTGGTTAAAATTACAGCACTTTTATTTGTAATTCCTATGTCGCTATCCTCATCACAGGCAGGGATTTTGTCTAAAAAGTTTTTACAATCTTTTAAATCAAGTTCAGGAATTATTGATTTTAAAGTTGTTAAAAAGATTTGCATTTTTTCTTTTGTAATCGGGAAATCAGGAACAACATCAATCAAACCGCAAAAGAGGTTTTCTGCCTGATCTTCGTCTTTACATTCCATTAAAGCCGACAAAGCACCTGTATTTAACGATAGACTTTCTTCTGTTAAAATTAAAGCCAAATTTGTTCCGCTTCGCTCTAATTTACAAGGGATATATAAAAGCGGTGTAAGAAATTCAGGCGCAGATTTTTTCTTGTTTGATTTACCTTCAACAAACAGAAAGCCGAAAATCATATATTTATCTTTTTGACTTGTGTCTGACTGAACCATCATTTCAGTTAGAGAATTATCGCTACCGTCAAGTTTTAACGGTGAACTTGGTGCTAATAAAGTTCCTGCATCAGGTTCTAAAAATACCCATTTATTATCTTTATCGCTGGTTAGGTTTCTAAAGGTTGAACTTTTAACTTCTTCTCTTATGCAATCATGTAAATACTGACAAAGCCTTTTCAAAAAACTTTGTTGAAAAGCATTATTTACATTATTAATAATCATTTTAGATGCTTCTTGTAACATAATTTCCCTTTTCAAATCTTTATTATAAGGCTATTATACAATTTTTTTCATTATATTGCCAATATATTATTTATTGTTAATATTGCTATTTATAATACCTGTTGCTAAAATTATAAATATTGAAGTGTTTAAGAGAGAAATATGCTTACTAATTTATTTAAAACAGAAACAAAAAAAGATGATTTTTCCAAGAGAATAAAATCTCTTATTAATAATTTTTCAGGTAAAAAGATTATTTTATTCGGACTTGGTGAAGAAGCAGAAATCCTGTT
>JAKSUS010000149.1 GCA_024408745.1 Candidatus Gastranaerophilales bacterium
ATTTTCATGTTCGCTATTTGCATATACTCTTAATTTCTTTAACATTTGTCTTCCTAATGTATTATGTGGTAACATTCCTTTAACTGCTAACATCATTGCTTTTTCAGGTGTTTTTTCAAGAACAACTTTTGCAGGTGTTTCTTTCATGGCTCAAACCGCTAAAATCCTTTCACCTAACAAAAAAGTTCTATTGCCTCGAAAAGAATCCGGTTGTTTAATGGCAGATATGATTGATTTAAATCAACTCAGAGAATTTAAAGCAAAATACCCCGGAGTTCCTGTTGTTTGTTATGTTAATTCATCAGCAGAAGTAAAAAGCGAATGTGATATTTGTTGCACAAGTTCAAATGCCGTTGAAGTTGTACGTTCTTTAAATGAAAAAAGAGTTTTATTTGCGCCTGATACTTATTTGGGAACTTTTGTCGCCAAGCAATTACCTGATGTTGAAGTTATTACTTACAATGGTTTTTGCCCGACACACCAAAGAATTTTACCCGATGATGTTGATAAAATGCGCAAAGCTCATGAAGGTGCTTTGGTTTTAACACACCCGGAATGCCATCAGGAAGTTTTGAATCGTTCCGATTATGTCGGTTCAACTTCTCAAATTATGAATTTCGTTAAAAATTCAGATAACAAAAAATTTATTATTGCAACTGAAATCGGTGTTAAAGAAAGATTAGAGCGAGATTATCCGGATAAAGAATTTTATTTAATTTCTTCTAAAGCAGTTTGCCCTAATATGAAATGGCACAAGTTAGAAGATATTTTAAATGCTTTGGTTAATGAAGAATTTGAAATTAATGTAGATGAAGATATTGCTAAAAAAGCACTTGCACCTATTGAACGAATGATTAAAATTAAAGGTTAATTTGAAATGTTAGCAAGTGTTTTACATAATGATAAATTTGTTGTTGAAGAAGTCGATAAACCTGTATTAACAGATAATGGTGCAATTATAAAAGTTATCGGTTGCGGTTTATGCGGTTCGGATATTGTAAAATATACTCACAAATTATCAAAAGACGGTGCTGTTTTAGGGCATGAAGTTGTCGGGAAAATCGTTGAAATAAAAGGAAATTCTGATTTTAAAGTTGGCGATATGGTTGTTGCGGCGCATCATTATCCTTGTTTTGAATGTAATTATTGCAGGCATGGAAATTATTCAATGTGCAGAAGTTTTAAAAATACTAACATTATCCCCGGCGGATTTTCTGAATATATAAAAGTTGATGAAGGACATTTAAAATATACCGTTTTTAAAATTCCCGAAAATTTAGATTTAATTACAGCTTCATTTACCGAACCATTGAGTTGTTGTTATCGTGCCGTAAGAAGAATGGAATTGTTAAAAGGCGACAGAGTAGGTATTGTCGGACTTGGCTCTATCGGTATTTTAATGGGACAGGCTGCAAAAACTTTTGATACAAAAATCATCGGTTTAGATATTAAAGATGAAAGATTAAAAGTTGCAAAAGAGCATAATTTTGATGAAGTTTATAATTCAATGAATTTGGATAAATCGCTTGAACTTGATGCAATATTTTTAACCGCAGGTGCTGATCTTTCTGTTAAAACTGCACTTGAACAAATCAGAGATGGCGGAAAAATTTGTGTTTTTGCTTCAACAAAATCAGATACACCATGTTTTCCGAATAACGAAGTTTATTATAGAGAATTAACGGTTTACGGAAGTTATTCGCCGGCACCAAGTGATTTAAAGAAATCTTTTGAATTATTGAAAGATAAGAAAATTAATGTAGAAAACATGACAGAAATTTATAATTTTGATAAACTTAATGAGGCAATAGCTGATACACTGAGCGGTAAAATTATGAAAGCATTTATAAAGGTTGGTGAATAGATGTCTAAGATGAATGCGGTAATGTATTACGGTCCTAATATCGTAAAATATGAACAGGTTGAAATTCCCGAAATTAATGATAATGAAGTTTTAGTTAAAGTTGATACGGCTTTAACATGTGGAACTGATGTTAAAACTTACCACAGAGGACACCCTGTTTTGATTAAAAACATTCCGTCAGGATTCGGGCATGAATTTGCCGGAGTAATTGCAGCAAAAGGTAAAAACGTTAAAAATTTTGCAGTTGGTGATAGAGTTGTTGCAGGAAATTCAGCGCCTTGCGGAAAATGTTATTACTGCCAAATCGGTGAATACAATTTATGCGAACATTTGGAATTTTTAAACGGTGCTTATGCCGAATACATTAAAGTTCCCGAAAAAATCGTAAACTGCAATCTTCATAAAATTCCCGACCATGTTGATTTTGAAGAAGCAGCATTTGTTGAACCTTTGGCAAATGTTGTTCATGGGGCTGAAAAAACTGAAATACTCCCCGGCATGACCGTTGGAGTTGTAGGTATAGGACCAATCGGTTTAATGTTCGTAAAAATGGCAAAATTAAAAGGTGCAACTGTTATTGCAGCAGGCAGAAACCCTTTAAAATTAAAACTTGCGCAAGAGTTTGGCGGAGCAGACCATGTTATTGATTTATCAAAAAACGACACTCCCGAACTTCAGTTTAAAGAATTAACACCTGAGAAAAAAGGCTTGGATGTTGTAATTGAAGCTGTCGGACTTCCCGAAATTTGGGAAAGAATGTTCTCACTTACACGAAAAGGCGGAACGGTACATCTTTTTGGCGGTTGCAAGGCAGGTACGAAAGTTCAAATTGACACACGCAGACTTCATTATGACGGAATAAAAGTCATCAGCGTATTTCATCACACACCGCTTTACATCAAAGAATCTTTGAGATTAATCAGCGAAAAGAAATTAGACGTCAAAAAACTAATCACTCACAGAATGAACATCAAAGACATTGATGAAGCAATAAAACTTCATGACGCAGGTAAAGCGATAAAGATTGCTTTAAAACCTTAAATGAATTTTATTTATTTTCGGTTTTATCACTTGGCAGAGGGAACCATTTTTTAAAAGCCTTATCGATTTTTTTATCTAATTTTTCCCACCAGGTTTCTTTGGAGGGGTCATTTAAGTGTTCATAATATTTTTGGCTTTTAGCTAATTCTTGTTCTAATTCTTCATTATTCATGTCGTAAACAACAGCATCATCAGCAAGAGGAACACCATGTGTTTTTTCATTTAAAATTTTTAATTCGGTAATTAATTCACCTCTTTTAAGTTCTGCTGCTTGTTCTTCAGGTGATAAATCTTCAAAATGAATTGTTATATATTCATTATCGTTATCTTTTTTCTTTGCACCCTGATTTTGCCCGTTTACAGGTACATTATTGGTGCTAACTGCTTGAATTTCCGTCATGTTTTCTATTCCTTTCAAAAATAATTTGTTTCCCGTATTTTAATAAAAACATTTTTTTTAAAGAAATTGCCTTTTGGTTGAAAAATTGCTAAGCCGTAGGTTGGGTCTTGACCCAACAAATTGTTTTTGTAGGGTGCAATTTTTTG
>JAKSUS010000015.1 GCA_024408745.1 Candidatus Gastranaerophilales bacterium
TTTATGGTTAAACATGGTATTGAAATTGACGATATTCTTGCAAATTTAGCTTCAAGAAGAAAGTAAAATAATGCAAATAATCAGTTCAAAAGATTTACCGTTAAATTTTTATAACTATAAAGAATTTGAAGCAATTTCTACCGTTGATGATATCAGTCAAGATGTTAAAATCAACGGGGATGTTGCAGATAAAGAATACTGCGAAAAGTTTGACGGTAAAATTGAGAAGTGAGAAGGTACTAAATCTGAAATCGATAAAGCCTTTGAAAATGTTCCTTCTGAAACAATCGAAGCGATAAAGCAGAGCATTTCAAACGTAAAAACATTTGCGCAAAATCAATTAAATTCAATAAAAGAATTTGAAATTGAAAATAATGGAATGAAATTAGGACAAAAAATAATTCCTCTTGAAAGAACGGGAGCTTATGTCCCCGGAGGGAATTATCCTCTGCCATCATCAGCTATAATGTCTTGTGTTCCAGCAAAAGTAGCAGGTGTAAAAGAAATAATTATGTGTTCACCTAAAATTAAAGATGTAACAATAGTTGCAGGAGTTTTAGCAGGAGCTGATAAGATTTTCAAAGTTGGCGGAGTTCAGGCAATTGCGGCTATGGCGTATGGGACTGAAAGCATCCCAAAGGTTGATAAAATAACAGGACCGGGGAATAAATTTGTAACTTTTGCAAAGAAACAGGTCTTTGGTGCTTGCGGAATAGATTTTTTAGCAGGTCCATCTGAAGTTATGATTATTGCCGATAATAGTGCAAATCCTAAATTTGTTGCGGCTGATTTTCTTGCTCAATGTGAACATGACGCAGATGCTTCAGGTATTTTAATTACAACGGATAAAAATTTAGCAAATAAAGTTAAAGAGCAAACAGAGGAATTTTTAAAAACCTTAAAAACCTCTGAAATTGCTAAAAAAGCACTTGAACATTCATATATAATTTTAGTTGATAATTTAGATGAAGCAGTTGAAATTGCAAATAAAAAAGCCCCTGAACACTTAGAATTAATGACTGAAAACAATGAAACTCTAAAAGAAAAATTAACCTGTTATGGTTCATTATTTTTAGGAAATTATTCAGCCGAAGCGATAGGTGATTACTGTTCAGGAACAAATCATATTTTACCTACCAATAAGGTTGCAAGATATTCAGGCGGGTTGAGTATTTTTGATTTTGTAAAAATTTTAACTTATCAGGAAGCAATCAAAGGTAAATCTTTTGATGTTACAAAAACAGCGAGTCATTTAGCTGATACGGAAGGACTTATGGCGCATAAATTAGCCTGTGATGTAAGATTAGATTAAAAGCATCTGCCGTTAACTTTTGGGCATGAAGTTTTTCGATTTTCCGTACAACGATAACAAACTTCATTTTCTAAAGGTTTATTTTCAAAATAATCATCAAGATTTTGCAAAGTTGTTTGTGCAATATTTTTCAATGCTTCATTTGTCAAAAAAGCCTGATGCGAAGTAAGTAAGACATTAGGCTGATTAACAAGTAACGATAATGTTTCATCCTGCGAAGTCATTTCTGATTTATCTTCAAAAAACCATTCCGCTTCTTCCTCATAAACATCAAGGCAAGCCCCTTTGATTTTTTCGTTTTGCAAAGCGGTTAAAAGGTCGTTACTGTTAATCAAAGCACCTCTTGATGTGTTTATAATATAAACTCCGTCACGCATTTTTGAAATTGAATTTTGATTAATCATATGTTTTGTTTCCTTATTTAAAGGACAATGTAATGAAATAATATCACTCATTTTAAAGAGGTTATCCAAAGAAACATAATTAATATCAGAGTTTTCATTTGGGAAAGCATCATAAGCAATAATATTCATTCCAAAGCCTTGAGCAATATTAATTACGATTTGTCCGATTTTACCTGTTCCCATAATGCCAATTGTTTTATTATGTAAATCAAAACCCGTAAGCCCGTTTAAATTGAAATTAAAATCTCTTGTTCGGTTATAAGCCTTATGGAGTTTGCGGTTTAAAGCAAGCAACATTCCAAAGGTATGTTCTGCAACAGCATAAGGAGAATAAGCGGGAACTCTCAAGACGGTTATTTTTTCGTATGCAGACTTGAAATCAACATTGTTATAACCTGCACAACGCATCAAAATAACTTTTACTCCAAAATTATATAAATTATTAATTACGTCTTTATCTATAACATCATTAACAAATGCACAAATCACTTCTGCACCTTTTGCCAAAATGACGGTTTCTTTGCAAAGTTTATTTTCAAGATAAACAAACTCATATTTTCCGTTATTTAACTTATCAAACCAAATTTTGTCATAAGGTTTTGTATCAAAGAAAACAATTTTTTGCATACTTTATTTCTCCATATATTAAATAATATATGGTTTTAAAATTTTAATTATCGGCTAATATGCTATTGCTCTGTTTAATTAATTTATAATGACAAAATATGCTCCATTTTATCTTTTTTAGTTTTCATATAAAATTCATTATATTTATTTATAGGGGTCGGAATTGCAATTCTGTCCAAGATTTCTATTCCGTAACCTTCTAAAGCAATAATTTTTTTAGGATTATTCGTAATCAAATTGAATTTTGTCAAACCTAAATCAAGAAGGATTTGTGCCCCAACACCATAATCTCTTAAATCAGGAGCGAATCCTAAATCTACATTAGCTTCAACCGTATCTCTGCCTTTTTCCTGCAAACAATAAGCTTTGATTTTATTAACAAGTCCAATTCCTCTGCCTTCGTGGTGCCTTAAATAAATAATTGCACCGCAACCTGCTTTTTCAATATATTCCATTGCGTTGGCTAATTGATCACCGCAATCACATTTTAAGCTATGGAAAACATCGCCTGTTAAACATTCTGAGTGCATTCTAACTGCAGGAGTTTTTGTTTTATCATCGAGCCCTTTCACCAATGCAACATGTTCAACTCCGTCAAGTTCGTTTTTATATCCGATAATTTCAAAAGTTCCATGTGCAGTCGGCAAATTAGCACTTGCCATTCTTTTTACAAATCTTTCATGCGTAAGTCTGTATGAAATTAATTGAGCGACGGTAATGAATTTCAAATTGTTTTCATCTGCAAATTTTCTCAAATCATCACGACGAGCCATTGTACCATCTTCTTTTAAAATTTCACAAATAACGCCTGCGGGTTTTAAACCTGCAAGTCTTGCTATATCAACACTTGCTTCGGTTTGTCCTACTCTTTCCAAAACTCCGCCTTTTCTTGCCTGAATAGGAAATATATGACCCGGGCGTCTTAAATCGTCAGGTTTTGAATTTTCATCAACGATAACTTTAATTGTTGGTGCCCTGTCGTTTGCGCTAATACCCGTTGTTGTTCCGAATTTACTTTGTGCATCAACACTAACGGTAAAAGCACACCCATGGCTTTCGGTGTTTTCTTCAACCATTTTATGAAGATTTAATCTTTTGGCAATTTTTCTGTCTACTGTCGTGCAAATTAAACCACGTCCTTTTTGTGTCATAAAATTAATAATTTCAGGGGTAACAAGTTCGGCAGCACAAACTAAGTCGCCTTCGTTTTCCCTGTCCTCATCATCGGCAATAATTACCATTTTGCCGTTTTTTATATCTTCAATTGCTTCTTCTACAGTATCAAAAAATTTGTCCATAATTAAAATCCGTTCTCTTTTAAAAATTCCAATGTTATTTTACTTTCTTGTTTATCTTCTTTTGTCATGAATTTTTCAATATATTTTGCAACCATATCAGGTTCTAAATTTACTTTATCACCAACTTTTAAATTTTTAAATGTTGTGTTTTCAATCGTGTGAGGAATTATTGAAACCTTAAAACTCTTTTCACTCAATTCACAAATAGTTAAACTTACTCCGTTAATTGTAATTGAGCCTTTATAAATCATATATTTTATAATATTTTCATTTGCGGAGATTTCAAAAATTGTTGAATTTCCTGAATTTTGAATTGAAACAATATTTCCGACTCCGTCAACATGCCCTGCAACTAAATGTCCGCCTAATCTTGTTTGAAGTGTTAAGGCTCTTTCCAAATTGACTTCGTCATTGATTTTCAAATCAGAAAAGTTAGTTAAATCAACCGTTTCTTTAACAGCCTGAACAGTGAAAGTTTTGTTTGAAATATTGGTTACAGTTTGGCAACAACCGTTAACAGCAACGCTATCACCGAGTTTTAAATCAGAAAAAATTTTATCTGCTGAAATCACAAAATCAATTCCCAAAGAATTATGATTAATTGATTTAATTATTCCGATTTCTTCAATTATCCCTGTAAACATATTCCATAAACCTTTCAATAAAATTTTATCATAAACAATTTAAAGAGTTGATAAATAGTTTACAGGTTAAAGGTGAATGGGTGAAAAGTTTTTGAATTGCGTTATTGCTGTACATTTTAAATAATTAATTACATAAAATAGATTATCGGAATATGTAATTAATTGATTGACATATACAACAATGACGTTAAGATAATAAAAAGACTTGTTTGGTAAACAAGTCTTTAAAATATGAGAGAGAGAATTATTTATTATTTATTATAGATTATTTCTTTTCACCTTTTTCTTTTGCTTTTTGTTCTTCAGCTTTTGCTTTTTGAAGGTCTGCTTTTTTAGCATTTACATCAGTTTCTGCAGTTTTAACCTGACCTTCTGATTGTTGTTTTGCAGATTGTGCTGCTTCAAAATTAGCATTTGCACCTTCAACATCTGATTCATATTGAGTAATCGTTTCTTCGCTTACAGAAATTTCTTCATCTTTTGCTTCGATTTGGTCTTGCAACCCGTTAGCTTTTTCATCTGCTGCTTCTTTATTAGTTCTTGCTTCTTCTTCAGCCTTAGCTGCTTTTTCTTCGGCTGTTTTTGCTTCATCACCTTTTGCTTTAGCTTCTTGTGCTGCTTTTTCTTCGTTAGTTTTTTCTTGTTCTTTAGTTTTAATATCTGCTTCAACCTGAGCAATTTGTGAATCATTGCAACCTTCGTCATCATTGCTATTCTTTAACTCAGTTAATTTATCTTTAAGTTGATTGATTTGTTGTCCTAAGCCTTCTGCTGCTTTTTCGTGTTCGGCTTGTTCTTTATATGATTGTTCTTTTATACCGCATTGTCTTTCTTTTTCTGCTTTTTGACTTTGTTCTTCTTTTTCATAGCCTTCTTTTTCTTGAATTGTGCCTTCTAAATCTGATTCAAGACCTTGTTTTTCATTTTCTAATTCTGTTTTATGTTCTTTTTCTGCATCTAACTTTTGAGGTGCTTCTTCTTTTGCTTGTTTAGCACTTTCTAATTCTTTTGCGTTGTTTTCATCAGTTGATTTTGCTGTTTTTAATTGACTTTCTGCTTGTTCAAGTGCTTCTTCCGCTTTATCAACATCGCTGTCTGACATTAATTCTTTAACAGTTTCAACACCTTCTTTGCCAAGATTGTATAATTCTTTACCTGATTTTACTCCGTCTTTAATAGCGCCTACACCACTATTTATTGTGTTAAGAGTATTTGTAAGATTATTTAATGCGCCCATGAATCCGCCTTGGCTTGATGTTGTAGGAGTTGATGTAGTTGTTGTAGGAGTTGATGATGAACCTGAACCGCCACCGCAAGAGCCTCCGCCTGATGAACCTGATGATTTACTGTCATCTGTTTTCTTGCCTCTGCCTGCTACTATATCAACAGGTTGAGTCATGCCTTTTACTGCTGACATCAAATCTGCAGTACTGTCTGATGTTAAATTAGGTTGTACTCCGTCATTACCATCTGTTGAACCTGTTGATACAGGATTTTTATCATCTTTTTTATCTGCTCCATCTGCTTGTTTATTACCTTCAGTTTCTTTATTGCCATCAGCAGCAGTATCTTTTGCACCAACTAATCCTGCGTTAAGTGTACCTGCTTTTTTAAGGTCATAATCAATATTATCTGTGCTGCCACCTAAATCTTTAATTTGTTCTTGTAATTCTTGCATTTTATGTTTGTTACCTTCAGCATCTTTTGTGCCTAATTCTTTATATTGATTTAATAAATCGTTAACATTTGCACCTTCTTTGTCATCTGCAGAACCGGCTTTCATTGGGTTAGAAGCTGCTGAATTACCAAAGTTCAAACCTAATGCATCATCATAAAAAGCGTTTTGATCGAAAGTTGCATTACCTTGTTCGTCTTCTGCAAAATATTCATCACAACCTTTTTCTTCCGGTTGACCGAATGGTTTATCAGCTTTCATATCTGCTACTGCTTTTTGATCGAAAGGATTAACGCCTTCAGCACCACCTGCTTTTTGAGCGCCCCAAATATTTTGGCTTGATAAGCCTTCTTTATTTCTTTGTGATAATTTTAAAAATCCGTTGTCTTGTACTTGTTTTTTACCAATGTTGTTGTTAGATGAAATTGCCATGCTCTATTCTCCTCATAAATAATTCATATCTCTTGTATATATAAAAACGATATACTCTAAAAAATTGCCTTATTTATTTGAATTATTTTTAAAGCCAATAGCAACAATGGTTTTAAGGGATTTACAAATTGCTTGTTTTCTTAATATTTCTTAATATTGCAAAAATTCCCATGCCTTTTTATTAAAAAAATTATATATAACCAAATAAAAAACAAGGTCTTTTAAACCTTGTTTTTTACTTTAATTTTATTATTTTTAAAGAAGAAATTTGTTATTACAATAAACCTAAAACTCTTTTGTACCAAGAAAATTTCTTTTCTACTATTGTACCGTTTACTGTAGTGTTTCCTGTTGATTGTTCAAGATATTTCCCGAAAGAATCATCTTTAAACATTTCCCTTTTTTCTTCGTTTTCTTTTAATAAAACTACCATAAGTTACCTCCAATTAATGAAAGTGTACAATTATATATAAAATGCATGATTGATAGGGAATAAATGTTTGTTTAAAAATTTTACCTAAATTTCTATACTTTATATAATACCACACAATTTATAAAATTGCCAATTATGTCAAAAATGTTACAAAAAATTCACAATTATCGAAAGTATCATAGTATTACCCTGAATTAGCTTTTAATTTATATTTATTAAATTTTATTAACAAACCGCATTTTTTTGTCAAAAAAAATATATTTTGGAGTTAAAATAATAGAGGCAAAATGAAACTTCGGAGGTTTAATGTTTACCGAATTTGAATTAAAAAATAATCCTAATGCAACTTCACCATTCAGAGAACGTGAAGAAAACAAAATTTTAAAAATAGAAAACATGCTTTTAGAAGTTTTAAAATGGAATGACAGTTTAGATATTCCTATAATAACCTCATTAAAAAACAACGCTCTCAGAAAAATTATCCGTTGTTTTTTTTATGCTAAAAATCGTCCCGTTGCAATAGGTTTTGCAGGTGAATCAGCAAGCGGCAAAACAACTATCGCAAATGAGATAATAAGAGAACTTGAAAACTTTGCAAGCGAACAAAATATTGATAATTTTATAACTAAAATAAATTTAGATAATTATTATTACGACCGTTCAAAAGAAGTTATTGAAGCAGGAAGCTTTGATAATTTTGTTAAAAATTATGACCTTGATTCTCCGAGTGCATTAGAACTTGATTTATTTGCTAAGCATTTGGAGCTTTTAAAAGCAGGTAATGAAGTTTATTTGCCTATGTATGATATGTCCGGAACCGCAAAAAGATGGGACAATAAAATTCAGGCAATCCCATCAAAACTTATCATAACAGAAGGACTTTATCCGTTTACTGAAGATGCGGTTCAGGGCTTTGATATTAAATTTTATGTTGATATTGATGAAGATGTCCAAAAAGCTCGTTGGTACAGACGTGCAAAAGAACGTGATTTAGGCGAAAGTGCTGACAGAGTTTATAATAATGCACTTTCAAAAGCAAAAATCTATATTCGTCCGACAAAATTAGATGCTGATGTAATTTTAAACGGTGAAGCAAGCATTGAAAACTATAAAATCTTTATCGAAAAAATTATGAATGTGGTGAGAGAATTAATTTCAATTTCAAATAATGAAAGCGAATTGGAATTAGTCAGAAGCTAAAATATGAAATATTGTATTTTCGCAGGTACTTTTAATCCCGTTCATAATGCACATATTGAAATGGCAAAAAAAGTTTTATCCGAATTCGATTTTGATAAGATTATTTTTATTCCTGCTTTTATTCAACCTCTAAAAGATAAAAATTCCTGTAAAAATACAGCTTTAGACAGATTAAACATGTTGAAAAGTGCATTAAAAAATCATCCTGATTTTGAAATTAATACAATTGAGTATGATAAAAAAGATATTTCTTATACATATAATACTATTTTAGAATTATATAAAACTATACCTGATATTGAAGGAAAAATAAATTGACGCTTTAAAAAATATATATAAGTGGTATGAAGCCGAAAAACTTGTTAAATTAATTGATTTTATTTTGCTTATTCGCAATGAAGAAGAACTTGAAATTTGTAAAAATTTGAAAAATATTAACTTTAAAATTTTAAAATCTGATAAAATAAATATATCTTCAACACAAATACGAAATATGATTAAAAATAATGAAGATATATCAGGTATAGTTCCAAAAGAAGTTAGAGATTATATAGAAAAAAATAATTTATACAGAGAGTGAAAAACAATGGAAAATATTATTAGCTGGCTAAAAGAAAATTTAAGTGAAGAAAGATTTATACATTCAATTTCAACTGCAAAAACAGCAAAAGAATTAGCAAGAAAATACAACGTTGATGATAACAAAGCAGAACTTGCAGGCCTTTTACACGATTGCGCAAAAGAATTTTCACATGAAAAAATGCTTGAAATAATAAAAAATAATAATCTTGATGTTAATGAAGATGAAATAAAATCGAAAAAAGTTTTACATGCTCCGGTGAGCGCTTATTTTGCAAAAACATTTTTTAAAGTTACTGATGAAGAAATTTTGAGTGCAATAAGGTTTCACACAATTGGTAAAATTAATATGACAACTTTTGAAAAGATTATTTTTCTTGCAGATAAAATTGAACCCGAAACAAGAATCGAACCTTATTTTGAAGAATTAAGAAAAGAATTGAAAAGGACTGACAGTTTAGATGAAACTTTACTTTTATGTAGTAAAATGACAATAAAGAGTTTATTAGACAGAGATTTAAGGATAAGTTTTCAGTCAATAGATTTATATAATAATCTTTTAAACCAATAAAAGGGGAGTTTATGCAGGTTAACGGCATAAAATCAACAAATAATAACATTAGATTTAACGGACTTTTAAACAATAAGTTACTTGTTAAAGGTATTGAAATGGCATCAGATAACGGTGTTTTATTTTGTTCTGCCGCTTCGCTTGTATTGTCTACTTTGGTAAGACCACTCGCTATTATGGCAACTCCTAATGTTGAAAAGGAAAATAAACAATATGCCTGCGCAAAATCTATTGCTTCAAGCATTATCGGTTTAGGAATAACTGCATTAATTTCAATGCCTGTTGTTTCAGCAATAAGAAACATTGAAAAAGAGCCACATAAATTTTTAACAGATAAAGCAATAAAAACATTTAAAAATAATTCCGAAAACTTAGCAAAATCTTCCCCGTTCAAATTTACAACCCAGTTTTTTAAATTAGGTTCGGGAGTTTTAACAGTTGTGCCGAAAACTTTTTTAACCTGCGCTTTAATTCCACCTGTTATGGCATTTTTGTTTAATCAAAATAAGAAAAAGCAAGAGCAACTTACATTTAAAGGTATCACCCCAAAACCTAATCTATATCAAAGATTTACAAATAAATTATCGGGAATTTTTGCAAAAGTGTTTAATACCGAAAAAATGCAAAAATTCTCAAGCAAATATCATGATACAAGCCTTGCTCAACACATGTTTTCAGCCAATGATGTATTAGCAACAGGTTTATTTATTCACTTTACCAATAATAATAAGCATATAAAAGAAAATCGAAAGAAAACATTAATATATAATTCTGCAATTGCAACCGGTATAACAGTTGCGGGCGGGTATTTAATTAATTGGCTTTTGAAAAAACCGACTGAAATGTTCATAAAAGCATTTGAAAAAGCAAATAAAGGCTTGCCGAATTTACCGAAATACACAGAAGGCATCAAAAACGCAAAAGCAGGATTAATTTTAGGCGGAATGTATTATCTTGTTACACCTATTGTTGCAACAATGATGGCTGAATATATGACAAATAAAAACAGGAATTAACCATTTAAATTATATCTGCTTTTTTCTGCAGTATTACACATTTTGCGAAGTTTATCCGTAAGCCGCTCTGAAATTTTGATATTTCCCGTAAAATAATCAGCCTGAGTTACAGGATCATAAATTGATACATATAAATTGTCAGATTTATCATTTTTATAAGCACTAACTTCTAAAAATGAATTATCTAAATTGTTTAAATTTGCTTCATCATTACGGGGAATTATATCCATACCCAATTCTGACTTGTAAAATTCTTTTATTGCTTTTTCTATATTTTTTCTGCTGTTGCGTGCAAAGTGTCCGAAGTTTTGTCCATTAGTTACTAATGAGATTTTTGAAATCATATATATCCTTTCAGGTTTATTTATCTGCTAATAGTATTAAATATGAAAATAAATTAATTTGTTATATAATAGTTCCGTTAAATAATAAAAGAAGGTGTTATGGGATATATTTGGGTTTTTCTCATTGTAGTATCTGTTATAGTCGCAATAATCAACGGAAGAATTACTGAAGTTACACAAGCCATTGTTGATAATGCAAAATTAGGTGTTGAAATTTCACTTTCTTTAATAGGTATTATGGCTTTTTGGCTTGGGATAGTTAAGCTTGCAGAAAAATCCGGAATTGTAACTTTTATTTCAAAAATAGTTCAGCCGATTACAAATTTATTATTTCCTGAAATTCCTAAAAATCATGAGTCATTAGGGAATATCGCAATGAACGTTTCCGCAAATGCTTTAGGTGTAACTAATGCAGCGACTCCTATCGGCATAAAAGCAATGCAGGAAATGCAAACATTAAATAAACATAAAGATACCGCAACAAATCCGATGTGTACATTTTTAGCGATAAATACCGCAGGATTTCAAATTATTCCTGCTTCTGTTATTGCAGTTTTAGTCGCATCAGGTTCTACTAATCCGACAGAAATTGTAGCGCCAACAATATTAATAACACTTTTAGGAACAATCGTTGCAATTATTACGGTTAAAATTTTACAAAGATTCTTCCCGATAAAAGATGAGGGCAAAAAAGATGATTAAAGAAGTTTTAAACATAATATCACTTTACACTTTGCCTTTAATAGTTGTTATTATTCCTTTATATGCAATTTTTAAAAAAGTTCCCGTATATGAAACTTTTATAAGCGGGGCAAAAGATGGTTTTAAAGTCGGAGTTATGATTATTCCTTATTTGGTTGCGATTTTAGTTGCAATCGGCATGTTCAGAGCCTCAGGTGCAATAGATTTGTTGTCAGCCTGGTTATCGCCAATATTAAACAAAATTGGCATGCCTGCAGAACTTTTACCGTTAGCAATAATACGACCTCTATCCGGTAGCGGTGCATTGGGAATTATGACAGAAATCGCCTCAACTCATGGTGCTGATGCTTTTATAACCAAAATGGCAGCAGTAATGGTCGGTTGCAGCGAAACAACATTTTATGTTTTAACCGTTTATTTCGGTTCAGTCGGAATAAGCAAATTTAGGCATGCGCTTTATGCAGACCTAATATCCGATTTTGCGAGTATTGTTTTTGCAATTATAATAAGCAATATCGCTTTTTCATAAAATTTAAACGACAACGTTTAACATTGCGTTATGCTTATCAATAAGAGCATTAGCTATATTTTTGGCCTCTTCAGCGTTTTTTGCGTTAATGCATTTTTCTATGCCTTCCAAAATTTCGGGAGGATACTTTTTACCGCCTACTTTATAGCAAAAAGCAGGGGCATCAAAGAAATGCAGATATCCTAAAACACCATCGTCCATTTTTCTCGCCATCGTATCACCAATTTCTTTAAAGTATAGATTTTTCTTAGGTGCTAGCGTGGTTAATTTGGCTACACATTCTGCAATTGTTAATTTATCTTTGGCAACGATTGTAGCTTGTTTCCAATTCATTCCGAAATTATTATTTGAGATTGAATTAATTTGCATGCCTACACGACCTTACTTAAAATGCTAACAAATATTATAAGCTAAAAAATAAATTAATTTGCCATTAAAATTTATTAACAAATGTAA